>JAHBWE010000032.1 GCA_019637155.1 Labilithrix sp.
CCGCGGAGCTTGATAATGTGGAGCACCGCGAGCAGAAAGAAAACAATCGTTGGCAGCCCGAAGACCGCCAAACTGTATAGGATCGATGCATCGTTGATCGACGCCGCCGTCGAGCTCATTCTCGACGGGAACCTGCAAAGGGGGACATGAAACGGCACGGCAACCTTGACAAATGCTTACCCTGTCCACACTCATGCGCAATCCCCGCAGGCATACCGCCGAACCGCACTCCAGACACCGAGAAATGCAACGCTCAACTTCCAAATCTTGAATTGATTGGGAATCCGAAAACGATTTGCAGGGGTAGAGAAACTGTATGGTGTAAATTCAACCAAGACACTGCACCATAGAACGTTGCCAGTCTCGGGCCAAATCCGCGTGATCTAGCGATATATTGAGCTATGCGTCCACATTCATCTGTGTTTTCATCGTCTGGCGCGCGCGTCCCTTGTGTTTTAAAGCGTCTAGGTTTCCTCGTCGGTTCTGCACGAGCCAAAGTGGACCCAGGCTCTCTCACCCCCCGAACCAGGCCATGTCCACGGCTGGCCCCGGCGGGGGCCGCGGGAAGGCGCCCATCGACGGGCTGAGGACCACGCATGAGGCAGAGGAGGACGATCTCAGCGACAGAGAGAGCTCCTTCTTCTCCCCGATCCGGATTCTCGGCGAGACGGACGTGAAGGCGGACAAGAAGGGCCGCGCGGGGGCGGCGGCTGCGGCGGCGGCGGCGGGGTCGGGGGTGAGGTCGGTGGTGATGCGGGGGCGGGCGCGGGCTTCTTCGATTGCCGCTGCGGTTGCGGCGGCGTTTTCGGCGCCGATGAGGACGTGCTTGCGCGTGGGGCCGTCGCGGTAGACGAGCTCGAGGCAGGGGCCGTTGCGCGGGACGTAGGCGCGCTTGCCGCCCTTGCCGATGCGAATGCCCCAGCCGCCGAACTCGGTCCAGTCGTAGTCGACGACGCGCACGGACTCGATCGCGTCGAGCGCGATCGTGGGGCCCCAGAGGCCGTACTTCACGTGCACCGCCTTCTTCGTCACCACCGTGCGGAGCACGCCGAACACCACGCCCATGCCCATCATCAACACGCCGAGCGCGCAGAAGAACGCGACGAAGAACGGCAGCGCCGGCGCCGGGAGCGGCCGCTCCGACGAGCCGTTCACGAGCGCGACGAGGATGGCGACCGCGAACGGGAGGAGCCCCGAACCCGCGAGGAGCGCCGCCATCCCGCGGCTCACGACCTTGTCGCGCCGCACGATCGGCGCGCCGTCGTGCATCTCCGCCGCTTCGAACGCGTCGCCCGCCACGCCGGTAGCGTAGCGGAAGACCGGAAGACGAGAGCGCCTCGCGTAGCGCGATCAGTAGCCGAAGTCGGCCGTGTTGGACGGCTTCGCCGAAGCGGCGGGCTTCGGCTTGGGCTTGCCGGCCGGCGCGACGAAGACGGGCCGCGGCGCCGGCTTCGCCGCGGAAGCAGAGGCCGACGCGGACGCCGCCGCCGACGGAGAAGGCTCGACCGCGACCGGCGTGACCGGAGGCGGCTCCGGCGGCGCTTCGGGCGGTGGCGCTTCGGGAGGCGGAGACGACGCGAGCTGAGCGGCGGGCACGTCGGGCGGCGGCTTCGTGCGCGTCGCGACGACGACGATCATCACGACGCCGAGCGCGCCAACGCCGACCGCGAGCGCCCAGAGCCAGCGGAGGCGCGAAGGCGCGGGGAGGTTCGGCCCCGTGACCTGAGAGAGCTGCGAGATCTGCGAGCTCTCGACCGCGCCCGGCGTCACCTGCTGGCTTTGGCTGCGGCTGTCCGAGGTCGGCAGGCCGCTCTCCGACATCGGGCCGGCCGAGTGATCGCGCGACGAGAGCGGCGCCGGGAAGATGTCGCCGAGCGCGGTGCGATCGGCCGCGGCCTTCAGCGCGATGTCGATCGCGGCGCGACGCTTCGCGAGGCGCTCCTTGAGGTGGATCTCGATGAACTCCGCGATCTGCGCGCCGTCCGCCGCGAGGCCGACGTCGTTCAGCGCGGCGTGCATCTCGAGCGCGGTCTTGTAGCGCGCGCTCGGCTGCAGGCTCAGCGCGCGCATGACGACGTTCTTGACCGCGGTCGGGATCGTGTCGGGGAGCGGCTGCGGCGGCGCGCCGGTCGCGAGGCGGTGAATGGTCGCGATCTCGTTCTCCGCCTCGAAGGGCGCGCGCCCGGAGAGGAAGCGGTAGAGGACGGCGCCGAGCGCGAAGACGTCGCTCCGGCGATCGACCGCGCGGCCGAGCGCTTGCTCGGGCGCCATGTACTTCACCTTCCCCTTGAGCGTGCCGTCGGTCGTGTCGCCCGCGGCGCGGTCGCGCGCCTTCGCGATGCCGAAGTCGATGAGCTTCGTCACCCCGTTCGAGGTGATGAGCATGTTCTGCGGGGAGATGTCGCGATGGACGACACCGAGCTCCTGCCCGTCCGGCCCGCGCAGCTCGTGGGCCGCGTGCGCGGCGGAGCACATGTCGATGATGATGCGGAGCGCGATCGGGATCGGGATCTGCGTCTTCGTCTTGTCGAGCGCGCGGAGGAGGGTGGAGACGGGCTCGCCGTCGATCCACTCCATGACGATGTAGAGGATCTCGCCTTGCTCGCCGAGCTCGATGATCTTCGCGACGTTGTCGTGATCGATCGCCGACGCGATCCGCGCCTCGTCGAGGAGCATCTCCTGGAACGACACGTCGCCGTTGAGGCGCGGCACCTTGATCGCGACGAGCTTCTCGAAGCCGCGCTTGCCGCGCAGTCGCCCCAGCCACACCGCGCCGAAGCCGCCCTGCGCGACCGGCGCGAGCAGCTCGTAGCGGTCCAGCCAATAGCCCGGGACGAGCTGCGTCTCGGACGATTGGGGGGCCGAATTGGGGATCGGGGCGTTCATCGAGGTCGCTCAGTTCGTCACCAACACGTCGTCGATCCACCAGCCTTGCTCGGCATAGCCGTTGTCGCTCGCGTAGCGCCAGCGGAGCTGCAAGCTCTTGTTCGCCGCCGCGGCGGGCAGGTTCGCCTGCGTCGTCACGGTGCCGGAGCCGTGCCACGCCGGCCGTCCCGCGAGCGTGCTGTCGTTGTCTTCCTCCAGCGTGCCGTTGTAGCCGCCGGCCGTGAACGAGCCGCCGGCGTCGATGATGTCCTGCCACGGGCCGTCCGCGATCTTGATCTCGAGGATCCCTCCGTCGTAGTCCCACTCGGTGCGGTAGCGGTTCCAAAACGAGAGCTTCGCGGTCGTCGATGAAACGGTGAACACCGGGGAAACGAGCACGTAGTCGCGCCGGCTCTCCGTGGAGTTGATGAACGCCGAGTTCGGCGCGCTGGCCCGCTGGTTGCTGGACGGCGCGACGACCGTCCACGGCGAGTTGCCGAAGAGGAGCGACGCCGTCGTCCAGCCCGGCGGCAGCGTGGGCGCGGTCACGCCGTCGAAGTTCTCGGAGAGCGGCTGCGTCTCGGCGCAGCTCACGACCACGCTCGTCACGTTCGCGGACTGGACCGTGCCGGTGCCGGTGCCGGTCGCGACCGAGCATGTCTGGCCGGTCGGCTGCGTGAAGACGGTGACCGCGTAGGTGGCGCCGCTCGCGATCGCGTTGCTGAACGAGAAGGACCCGTTCGTGGTGATGGAGCGGTTGTTGCCGCCGTTGTTGCGAAGGACGAGGCCCGTCCCGGTGAGCCCGTTCACCGTCCCGCCGACCGTGTACTGGGTCGTCGTGCAGTTGATCTGCACGCTCGTGACGTTCGCGCCGTTGACGGTGCCCGAGCCGGTGCCGGTCGCGACGGCGCAGGTCTGCGTCGCGGGCGGGTACGCCGGCTGCGTCTTGACCGTGACGTTGTAGTTGGTGCCGTTCGTGATCGGCGGGAACGCGAAGGCGCCGTTCGAGCTGATCGTCCGGTCGACGCCGTGGCTCGTGATGACCACGCTCCCGGCGAGGCCGCTCACCGAGCCGCCGACCGTGAACGTGCCGGGCGTGCAGTTGACGACCACGCTGTCGACCGCGGACGTCACGACCTGGCCGGACCCGCCCGAGATCGTGCAGTTGTTGCCGCCGCCGGGCTGCGTCTTGACGAGGACGTTGAAGTTGCCCCCGCTCGGAACGTCGTTCGCGAACGTCGACGTCCCGTTCTGCGTGATCGTGAGGTCGTTGCCGCCGTTGTTGGTCAGCACGACCGTGCGGCCGGTCTCGAGGCCGGTGACGTTGACGCTCACGGGGTAGGCGTTCGTCGTGCACGTGACCGCGACGTCGGTGACGTCGACGCCCTTCGCGGTGCCGGTCCCCCTCTCGACCGTGCAGGTCTGCGTCGGGCCTTCGGGCTGACTCTTCACCGTGACGTCGTAGGGCTGGTTCGGAGCGAGCTGCGTCTCGAACTCGAACGCGCCGCCGGTCGTGATCGAGAGGTCGTCGCCGCCGTTGTTCTGCAACACGAGCCCGGCGCCGACGAGCCCGACGACGGTGCCCTTGATCGACGCGGGGGCGGTGATCGGCGGCGGGCCGTCGTCGGACGCGTCGCGCTCCTTGCCCGACCCCGAGTCGCCGCTCGAGGACGAGGAGGAAGACGTCGACGACGTCGAGCTCGTGCTCGAGCTCGTGCTCGAGCCGTCGACCCCCGCTTCCGGGCCGGCGAGGTCGTCGAAGTAGGCGCGGTCGACGGTGCCGCGGCAGCCCGCGACCACGGCGACGGCGACGAGGAGGGAGCCAGCGAAGGTCTTGAGCGACTTCATGTCAGAACCGTCCCGTCACGCCGGCGGAGCCGGCCGAAACCCACGGCGTCATCGTGAAGCCGGTGGCCGGCTTGGAGGGCGTCGAGGACCGGTTCAAGATCACGAGGAGCGCGCCGGCCGCGACGCCGGCGGCGCCGACGCCGTAGCCGATCCACGAGAGCGTCTGCGCCTGGTTCGCGCTCTTGTCGAGCTCCTCGATCTGGCCCTGGCGCGAGAGCGGGCAGCGGCCGTCGGGGCAGAGCCGATCGGCCTCGTCGCGATCGCCGTGGTTCTTGAGCAGGAACACGGTGCCGACCGCGATCCCGATCGCGCCGACGCCGAAGGCGATGAAGGGCGAGATCCGGCGCAGCGTCGAGGGCTCGTCGGTCGAGACCGGCGCGGGCTCGCTCGTCGTGCCCGGCTGATCGAGCGTGAGCGTCGCCGTCCCGGCGCCGCCCTCGACGAGGTCGACCTCCGCGTCGGCCGCCTTCCAGCCGTTCGCGATCGCGTGCAGCTTGTGGACGCCGGGATCGGCCGGCTGCGCGACGCCGATGAGGGCGCGCGGTACGTCGACGCCGTCCATCGTGACGGACGCGCCTTCCGCGCCGGGGCCCGCGAGGGTGATCGTGAGCTTCGGGATCCGCGGCTCGAGCTCGGCCTGCTCCGCGGCAGCGGAGGCCTGCGCGTCGACGAACGCCTTCGGCGCGGACGGCGCGAGCTCCTCGCGCGCGATCTTCACGTAGAGCTCCTTCGCGCGCACCAGCTTGCCGGTCTTCGCGCTCGCGCGCGCGATGTAGAGCAGGTGCGGCGGCGCGTGCACGAGCGCTTCGGCCCGCGTGAAGAGATCGATCGCCTGGTCGTATCGAGCGGCGTTGAACGCGGTCAGACCGTCCGTCGCGAAGCCGCGCGCGGCCGCACGCTGAGCGTCGTCCGCCTGCGCACGCGCAGACGGCGTCGTCACGACGACCATCGCGAGACACGCCCCCGCCACGAGCGCGCGAAGCCAAACTTTGCGCATCAGACGAAGAGTATCGAATCAACGAGATGCGGTCTCGATTCGCGCTAATTTTCCATGTGCGTAAAGGAGCGAGCGGAGCCCAGAACGCCGTCAGGGGCGTTCATCGGCGAGCAGCGGAGGATGCGCGCGTCTTCGCGCGCGTCCTACGGCTGCGAGCGGGGTGCAGGGGCCGCAGGCCCCTGCGTTGACGATTTCAGGCGCCGGCGGCGGTGAGGACCTCGGTGGCGTGGTCCTTGGGTGACACGTCGCGCCATACCTTCTTGATTTTGCCGTCCTTGCCGACGAGGAAGGTCCAGCGGGCGTGGAAGTTGTTCCGGACCGGGACGCCGAAGGCCTTGGCGATCGACTGATCGGCGTCGATCGCGAGGTCGAAGGGGAGCTTCTCCTTCTCGATGAAGGCCTTGTGCGAGGCGGCGTCCTGGGTCGAGACGCCGATGACGGTGATGTCCGCCTTCTTCAGGTCCTCCGCCTTGTCGCGGAAGTTCTGCGCCTCCACCGTGCAGCCGGGGGTCTCGTCCTTCGGGTAGAAGTACACGACGACGTTCTTGCCCTGGAGCGACGAGAGCTTGAGGCTCCGCCCATCCTGCAGCGGCATGTCGACCTCGGGCGCGGGATCGCCGACGTCGACGCCGGCCTTCTTCGGCGGCTCGCTCGGTACGACGGCGGAGACCGAGGCGGCGGGCTGCACCTTCGTCTCCTCCTTCGGCGTGCAGGCGAGGGCGGAGAGGAGCGCGCAGGACGAGGCGAGGGCGATGCGTTTCATGCGCGGCAGTCTAGCGCGCGAGCCGCTCGAGGAGGTGCTCACCTTCGGCCTGGTCCTTCACCTGCAACAGCGCGGTCGCGCGACCGTGGATGAGGTGATCGGGCACGCAGAACGCGCTCTTCTCGATCGACTCGGGCGGCGAGACCGGATCGTACGCGACGACGAAGAGCGCGCCCTTGTCGAAGCCGACGTGGAGGAACGTGCCGTGACCGCCGAAGTGGAGCGTCTCGGCCCCCGACGCGAGGAGGACGTGCGTGCCGCCCGCGCTCGAGCACTCCTCGATCTTCTCGGCGATGACCGCGACCGCGCGCTTCTTGCCGGCCCTGAGCGCGGCGACGACCTGCGCGCGGTCGACGTACCTCGGCTGCGCCTGTTCCCCGTCGAGGTACCAGCCGTGCGCGGCGCCGAACGGCACCGCCGAGGCGTCGAAGGAGTCCTCTGTCTTCGCGTCCGGGCTCGCTTTCGGGACCACGATGTCTCCTCCCTCCGGTCGCGACGACGACGGGTGGCACGCGGCGAGGAACAATATGCAAAATGCACGTTTCATCGACGCTGCTTCTTTCCGCGCTGGCGCATCCCCGGGACGATGCGCGTGGGATCGCGCGGCGGGGCCTTGCTGCCTTCCACGAGCGCCCTGACCTTCTTGATCTCCTCCGCGAACGGCTTCTTCATCGCGGCGTCCTCGAGGTTCGCGAGGATCGCCGCGCGGAGGTCGGGGATCTTCACGCCCTCGGACCATCGCGCGAGCAGGTCGAACACCGGGCGGCCGAAGCGCTTCGCGGCCGCGCGCGGCGCGATCGCGATCGCCTCGACGAGCGACTTGTGGCCGGGGTAACGCACGGCGGAGCGCGGCGCGTCGTGCGCGAGCACGAACGCGGCGTCGAGGAGCGCGAGCGGCGCGGCGTGCTCGGCGGGCGCGAAGGTCTCGAGCCAGCTCGGATCGGCGAGCGCGCGGAGGACCGCGGCGGCGTGGAAATAGCGGTCCATCCAGCCCTCGAGCGGCTCGGCGAGGGCGGTCCTCATCTTCGTGCCGAGCATCGCGAGCCCGAGCGGCACCGCGTCGCGAACGCGGAAGCGCACGTCGTCGGCGTGGGCCTCGAGGAGCTCGAGCGCGCGCTCCCGCACCGCGTCCTCCTTCGCGATCTGCGCGCGGGCCGCGACCGCGAGCACGCCGCACATCGCGAGGAACTCGCGCGCGGTGGCGCCGCGCCGCTCGTCGGGCGGATCGTTCGCCATCGCGTACGCGAGCCCGTCGCTCTCGGCGCCGAGGCCCGCGCACGCGTGCGCGAAGTCGAGCGCGAGCGGCAGGTTGGCGCGCGGCCCCGGCAGCCCGGAGCCGAGCTCGAGGCGACGGAAGAGATCGTCCTTCGCCTTCTTCGCAGAAGGTCGGGCGGCTTCCGCCACGAGGTCGGCGAGATCGGTCTTCACTGGTTCGGTAGCCCCTGCTGGATTCGAACCAGCGACCGAGTCATTAGAAATAACTTGCTCTATCCAGCTGAGCTAAGGGGCCAATTCGAGACCCGCGGAGGATAGCACCACCGGAAATCATCCGCGGAGCAGCTCCTCCCAGTGCGCCGGGAGCGTCGCGCGCGGCGCGACTTGGGCCCGCGTCGCCTGCGATACGCCGGCGAAAGACGCGCGGTAGAGCGGCGCGTTGGCGATCTCGTAGCCGGCCGCCATCGTGAGCGCGAGGTCCATCTCGCCGAGGTCCGGCCAGCGCGCGTCCGGGGCGCGGAGGAGCGCGGCGTGCACGACGCGCGCGACGGCGGGCGACACCCACGGCGCCTTGTCTTGCAGCGGCGGCACCGTCGCCTGCCCGACGAGGAACGCCATGAACGATCCCGGACGCGCGAAGGCGACCGCGCCGGTGAGCGCGTGATAGAGCACCATCCCGAGCGCGAACACGTCGGTGCGCGGATCGACGCGCTTCGCGTTCTCGGCCTGCTCCGGGCTCATGTAATGCGGCGTCCCGAGGAGCGCGCCGGAGCTCGTGAGCGAGTCGATCCCGGCCGCCTGCACCTTCGCGAGCCCGAAGTCGGTGACCTTCACGAGGACGATCCCGTTCTCCTCTTCGAGGAAGAGGTTCGTCGGCTTGATGTCGCGATGGATGATGCCGGCCGCGTGCCCGACCGCGACGCCGCGGCACGCTTGCACGACGATCGGGATCGCGACGCTGGGCTCGAGCACCTTCGCGCGGCCGAGCACCTGCCCGAGGTCCTCGCCGCGGAGACGCGGCATCACGAGGTACGGCGCGCCGCTCGCGTCGTCGACGCCTTGATCGAGGAGCGACACGACGTGTTTGTGCGGGGCGAGGCGCGCGGTGGTCTCGATCTCGCGGAGGAACCGCGCGCGCGTCTCCGCCGCGGCCGCGGGCGCGCCCGGCCCGACCAGCAGCGTCTTCACCGCGACGACGCGCCCCGACGGATCGGTCGCCTCGTAGACCGCGCCCATCCCGCCCGCGCCGAGCTTCGCGCCGAGCACGTATTTCCCCGCGAGCACGGTGCCGGGCGGGATCGAGGGAGCTTCGGGACGCGCCATCGCGACGGGGCACACTAGCGCTCTTTGGTCTCGAATTCTCCCCTCGCGAAGCGGGCGAAGTCGCTCTGGAAGTGATACGTCACGAAGCGTGACGGCGTTCGACGTCGACTACGCCATCGTCGGCTCCGGCTTCGGCGGGAGCGTGTCCGCGCTCCGCCTCGTCGAGAAGGGCTACTCGGTCACCGTCCTCGAGATGGGGAAGCGCTGGCGCGCGGAGGACTTCCCGGAGACGACGTGGAACGTCCGGAAGTACCTCTGGCGCCCGTGGCTCGGGATGTACGGGATGCTCCAGATGACGCTCGTGAAGGACGCGTTCTTCCTCCACGGCGCGGGCGTCGGCGGCGGCTCGCTCATCTACGCGAACACGATGCTCGTCCCGCCGGACGAGGCGTTCGAGGACCCGCGCTGGATCGGGCTCGACTGGAAGAAGGAGCTCGCGCCGCACTACGCCACCGCCAAGAAGATGCTCGGCGTGGTCGAGAGCCAGGTCGTCGTCGAGACGGACCGCATCCTCAAGGAGGTCGCGGAGGACATGGGCCGCGGCCACACCTGGAAGAAGGCCGACGTCGCGGTCTACTTCGGCGAGCCCGGCGTCACGGTGAAGGACCCGTTCTTCGGCGGCGAGGGGCCGGACCGCACCGGCTGCATCATGTGCGGCGGCTGCATGGTCGGCTGCCGCTTCGGCGCGAAGAACACGCTGGAGCAGAACTACTTGTATCTCGCAGAGAAGCGCGGCCTCACGATCGAGCCGGAGTCGCGCGTCCTCGACGTCGCGCCGCTCGAGGGCGGCGGCTACGCGCTCACGATCGAGTCCTCCACCGGGTGGCTCAAGCGGCGGCGCACGCTGCGCGCGCGCGGCGTCGTCGTGTCCGCCGGCTCCTACGGCACGGTGAACCTCTTGATGCGCTGCAAGGAGCGCGGCTCGCTCCCGCGCCTGTCGTCGCAGCTCGGTCGCTACCTCCGCACGAACAGCGAGGCGATCCTGAGCGTGCGCTCGGGCGAGAAGGACGTCGACTACTCGAAGGGGATCGCGATCACGAGCGGCGTCTTCGTCGACGACAAGACGCACATCGAGGTCGTCCGCTACTCCGCGGGCTCGGACGCGCTCGCGCCGCTCGCGACGGTGCTCACCGAAGGAGGCGGATGGCTCCCGCGTCCGATCCGCTGGCTCGGCACCATCCTCCGCCATCCGCTCCAGTTCCTCCGCACGATCGTGCCGTTCGGATGGGCGAAGAAATCCGCGATCCTCCTCGTCATGCAGCCGGTCGACAACCACCTCCGCTACGTGCTGCGGCGGCGGTGGTGGTGGCCGTTCTCGCAGAAGCTCGACAGCGCGCCGGGCGGCGGGGTCCCTTCGCCGACGTACATCCCGATCGCGAACCTCGTCGCGAAGAAGATGGCGAAGAAGATGAACGGCACCCCGCAGTCGGGGCTCCTCGAGGTGCTCCTCGGCAAGGCCTCCACCGCGCACATCCTCGGCGGCTGCCCGATCGGCGAGACGGCGGACGACGGCGTGGTCGATCCGAAGAGCCACGCGTTCGGCTACGAGGACCTCCTCGTCGTCGACGGCTCCATCATCCCGGCGAACCTCGGCGTGAACCCGAGCCTCACGATCACGGCGATGGCCGAGCACGCGATGACGTTCGTGCCGCCGCGCGCCGAGCGCCGCGAGGGCGCCTGGAATTTTCCCGAGTGAACCGAATCTGAAACGTATGCTGCCGAAACTGCTCATGATCGTCCTGATCAGGCGCGGGCCGGTGACATGGGTCGCCGCCCGGTGATCGCCGAGCTCCATCCTCGCGATCTCCCGCGTTTTTCGACGAAGCGCCGATGTAGGCTCATGGTCCACTGATTGCTGTTGGGGAGGTCATGGCCTCCTCGAAGCTCGCCACGCTGCTCGCCGTCGGATCCGTCGCCGCTCTCCTCGGCGCGTGCGCGGTCGAGACCCAAGACGAAGAAGAGATGGGGGAGACCGGCAGTCACCTCCTCGCCGGCACGCGCCTCACGCCGGCGCAGGTGGCCGGCGCGCTCCGCTCGGCGGGGTGGCCCGAGAACATGATCGGCAAGATGGTCTGCACCGCGAAGTACGAGTCGAGCTACTACTCGCGCGCGATCAACACGAAGAACAAGAACGGCTCGGTCGATCGCGGCCTCTTCCAGATCAACAGCATCCACCTGAACGGCGGCACGAAGGGCTGTCCGAAGGGAGCGGAGGCGCTCTTCGACGTCGACACGAACGCGAAGTGCGCGCTCGCGATCTACAAGTCGCAGGGGATCAAGGCCTGGTACGGCTACCGCTCGCACAAGAAGGAGTGCGACGCGACCAAGGCCCCGGGCAGCGCCGCGTTGCCGGAGGAGACGGAGGAGGAGGAGACGGAGACAGAGACGGGCGACGAGGAGACGCCGGAGAAGAAGGCGCCGGCGCCGGTCGTCGATCCCGAGGAGCCCGACAACGGCGGCGGCTGCTGGTCCGAGTCCCTCCAGGACATGAAGGACGGCCTCTCGTGCGTGCAGGGCAAGAGCAACAAGGTTTGGTTCCAGTGCAAGGACGGCAAGTGGTACCGCGGCGGCGACGACGTGAGCGGCCCCTACGGCGACTGCAACGGTTCTTTCCCCGCGAAGTGACCTGTCCGCGAGCAGGCGGTAGGATGCCGCCTCGATGATCACCTTCAGCGACGATCCGCAGCGCGCCGAGCAGGAGATGCATGCGGTCATCTTCTACCTCGTAACGTTCGGCTACATCGACGGCGACTTCGACGCGGCGGAGAAGAGCTTCGTCCGCCAGATCATCCGCAAGCTCATCGAGCACCGCGCCGAGACGGCGATGCCGGACGCGGCGCCGGAGGTGAAGTCGGAGATCATCGAGAAGTTCACGAAGCACTTCCACGAGGTGTTCGAGGGCATCGACGCGAACGTGCGCGAGCTCTTCACCGAGAGCGTCTCCTCCAACGAGGACCCGAAGGCGTTCGTGCACTCGAAGCTGAAGGTGCGGTGCTTCGAGATCTTCCAGAGCTTCGACACGAACGGCCAGACGCAGCTCATGGACCTCATCGACTCGCTGCTCCTCGCCGACGGCGTGGCGCACCCGGCCGAGGTCCAGTTCCGGAGCGAGCTCGCGCAGCTGCTCGAGGCCGACCTCGAGATGGAGCTCACCCCGGCCGACGATCCGAGCGAGTCGCAAACGCGCATCTCGGTCGGCAAGCCGGTGAACGCGGGCCAGTCGCAGGCCGATCACCCGTTCTTCAAGCCGTTCGAGTTCCACTTCTCCTCGAACCCCGACGCGCTCGGGCGGCAGGTCGGCGCCGACCGCGCGCTCCTCGATCAGGCGCTCGCGACGCTCGAGGAGCAGCGGCGGAAGGGGAGCGGCCGCCTCACGGGGAAGAAGTCGCTCGCCGACGTCGCGCCCGGCGAGGCGTTCCTCGACGGCCACACCTACGTGCGGAAGCCGAAGCCCGGCCACCGCACGGAGCTCACCGTCCTCGGCGATCTCCACGGCTGCTACAGCATCCTGAAGGCGACCGTGCTCCAGAGCCGCTTCTTCGAGCGCGTCGACGCGTACCGCAAGAACCCTGGCGTCGAGCCTTATCCGCTCCTCGTCCTCCTCGGCGACTACATCGATCGCGGCCGCTTCAGCCTCAACGGCGTGCTCCGCACGGTGCTGCAGCTCTTCGTGACCGCGCCCGATCACGTGATCATGCTGCGCGGCAACCACGAGTACTACGTCGAGGTGAACGGCACGATGTACGGCGGCGTGAAGCCGGCGGAGGCGATCAACTCGCTGAAGCCGCACCTCCCCGTCGACGTGTTCCGGCACTACCGCACGCTCTTCGAGGCGATGCCGAACGTCTTCTTGTTCGATCGCTTCATGTTCGTCCACGGCGGCATCCCGAAGGACCGCGCGATCAAGGAGAAGTGGAAGGACCTCTCCTCCCTCAACGACGGCGACCTCCGCTTCCAGATGATGTGGAGCGATCCCTCGACCGCGGACGTCATCCCCGCCGACCTCCAGGACCAGGCCGCGCGCTTCGCGTTCGGCCGGATGCAGTTCCGCGCCTTCATGCAGCGCGTCGGGGCGAACACGATGATGCGCGGCCACGAGAAGATCATCGACGGCTTCCACGCGGTCTACGACGACGAGCTCGGCCGCCTCCTCACGCTCTTCTCCGCCGGCGGCAAGGACAACAACGACCTCCCCGCCGAGTCGGCGTACCGCGACGTCACGCCGATGGCCTGCACGATCACGCACGACGGCCAGACCGCGAACGTCGTCCCGTGGAGCCCGGACTGGCGCAGCTACAACGATCCCGAGCGCAACGCCTTCTTCAAGGTCGCGCCCGAGATCGAGCACGGCCGCGCCTAGCGGCGGACCATGTGGATCGCCTTCGGCGTGCCCCAGAGGAAGCGGGTCGCGTCGACGGTGAAGAAGAGCGGGGCGCCCTCGCTCGCGCGGCGGAGGAAGGCCGGCTCGGCGTAGCCGCCGCCGAGGTCCATCCGCGCCATGTGCTCGCCTTCGTCGAAGTAGATCCGCGCGCCGTCGATCGCGAAGATGGTGGCGCCGGGCTCGACGGTGAGCGTCTTCGCGTCGCCGCCGGAGAGCGACTGCGACCACACGTGTTTGGCCTCGACGTAGAACACCGTGCCCTCGTGGACGGCGAGGTGCGCGACGCCTCCGCCGTGCATGGTCTGCGTCTCGCCGCCTTCGAGCGGGCGGCGGCGAAGACCGGCCTCGTCGATCCAGAGGAGGTCGGCGCCCGCGACGAGCACCTCCTTCGGGGCGCCGTCCGTCTTCGCGATCTCCGTCGTCACCTCTCCGTCGAGGCGCGCGATCGCCTTCGCGTCGCGGTCGGCGACGTAGAGCACGTCGCCGGCGGCGGCGAGCGCGATCGGGGCCATGAGCTCACCGACGCCGAGGCGGTCGGCGCGAAGCCCGAGCCGGATCGTGCCGTCCGCGTCCTTCGTGACCGACAGGCGGAGCACGCTCCCGCCTTCGAGCGTGACGTAGAGGCTCGCGCCGCTCCGCGCCATCCCGCACGCGGTCACCGGATCGGCCGGGAGCGAGAAGCGCTCGGTCACGATCGCCGGCCCCGCCGCCGTGCGGTGCGCCTCGATCTTGCCCTCCGCGGTCATCCAGTACGCCGCGTCGGGATCGGTCGCGAAGCAGCGCACGTTCGCGCGCGCGATCTCCTCGACCAACGTCCAGTCGTTCGCGGTCTGGGTCGTGTCCTTCTTCTTCCTCGTCTCCTCGCACGTGGCGACGTCTTCGTCATCGGGGAGGCAGTAGCCGGTGCTCTCGCAGCAGAAGTAGCCGGCCACGCAAGGACAGGTGCGGCCCTCGAGCGACAGCTGCGGGCTGCACGCGGCGTGCAGAGAGACGGCGCTCGCGACGAGCGCGAAGGCGCCACGCGCGCGGATCACGGCGGCACCGCCCGCGTGAAGATCGAGCGCGCTCGCGTCCACACGAGGCGCCGCGGCTGCGCGAACAGCTTCACGTCGCCCCGCGCGCCGGTGTCGCTCTCGAAGGTGAACAGGTGACGCGTACCGTCGACGGCGACGACGCTCATGCCGCCGCCCGCGGCGAGGTAGAGGCTCGCGCCGTCGGTCGCGAACGCGGTGGTGGCGCCGGTGCGCACCGCGATCGGGAGGCCGCCCTCGGTCGACACCGTGCGGACGACGTCGCCGTCGAAGAAGTAGAGCGCGCCGCCGATGCGCTCGAGCACGTGCTCCGCGCGCGCGAGCGTCGTGACCTCGCCGCCGGTCTTGGCGACCTTGCGCGCGCGGCTCGTCCCGTCCTCTGCCTTGAAGCTGAGCCAGTAGACCGTGTCGTCGTCGAGGCGGAGGCTCGCGGCCCGGGTCCCTTCCGTCGCCAGCGTCTCGGTCGCCGGCGGCCCGCCCGCGTCGGCGCCCGCGGCCGATCGCGCGAACCGCTTCACGACGCCGGCGTCGTGCTCCGCGACGTAGACGTGGGTCGCGTCGATCGCGACCGACGTCGGCGCGTCGAAGCCCGTGACCGTGTCGTGGCTCGCGCCGAACGAGACGGTGCGGTCCACGTTCTTCACCACCGTGAGGCGATGCAGCGCGCCTTCCTTCAGCGAGGTGACCCACAGCTCGTCGCCGTCGCGCACGAGCTCGCACGGGCCCTCGCCGAGATCGGCGCGCACGCCGTCCGGCGGGGTCGCCGGCCGCGGCCCCGTGCTCGGGACGTCCGTCGTCTGGAGCGCGGCGATCCGTCCTTCGCGCGTGACCCAGTACACCGCGTCGTCGTCGACCGTCATGCACGCGACGTCCTCCGCGCTCGCGAGCGTGATGATGGCGGGATCGATCTCCACCACGCCCACGTCTCTCGGCGACTCGTCGCAGCACTTCGGCGTCTTGGTGCCTCCGTAGTCGTCATCGTCCAGGAAAGGTGCACCCTCGTCACGACAGCCGAGGAGCACAGCGGCGAGGAGGAGTCGCTTCATGCAGAGGAGGAACGAGCGAGCGAGGAGCAATGGACGAACGCTCCGATCAGAAAGAGCCGCCGAGCCCGAAATAAGCGCCGCCCGGGAGGGCGCTCGCGCGCACCGCCTGCACCGCCTTCGGCACCTTCTTGATCTCGCGCGACGGCCAGAAGAGGATCGCGGCGCTCGCGACGAGCGTGAGCCCGCCGCCGACGTAGAACGCGGCGGCGATGCGCTCCTTGTCCCGGATGTCTCGGTTCCAGGTCTGGATCGTCCCCTGGCTGTTCTCCTGGAGCCCGCGCTCGTACTGGTTCGCCGTGTTGATCGACAGGTACACGCCGCTCGCCACGAACGCCGCGCCGAACACGCCCATCACGACGCCGGCCGGCGTGCGCCATGAAGCGCGCGGAGAGAGCTGCGTCTTGTCGACGTACGCCGGCATCGGCGTCGTCTCGGCGCACTCGACGACCGGGTAGGCGGCGACGACGTCCTTGTCGAAGGGCAGCGTGAAGATCGCGTTGAACGACTCGTGCGCGGCGCCGCGGGAGGCGACGCGCGGCGCCGCCACGACGAGGTCGGCGACGCTCACGACGTCGGGCCGCGACTCGATCACGAGCTCGTTGTCGTCGTCGACACGCCGCAGGTACGCGCGGCCGTTCGGGGCGGGGCGCACGAGCGTGAGCGTCTGGCCCGCGGCGTTGTGCACGTCGGCGATGCGGACGCCGCGCGCGTCCTCGAGGAAGTAGTGGCCCGCGTGTTTGCCGTCGATCTCGATCCGCCGCCCGTTCGCGCGGCGGAGATCGAGGAGCATGTCGCCGCCCTTCGGCGCGCGCGCGTGGAGGTCGGGGCGATAGCGCTCGTTCGGGATCGACTGGTTCGCGCGCGCGACGAACGCGGCGATCTCGCGGTAGCTCACCTGCCCGTCGCCGTCGGCGTCGGCCGCGCCGTAGAGGCCGGAGCGGACCTCGTGGCTGAAGACGCCGGACTGGAAGGCGTCCCACTCGTGGCTCTCACGCGCGGAGGAGGTGGAGAGGAGCAGCCCGATGCGCGCGTCGGCCGCGAGCGCGGGCGCGATGCCGAAGCTGCCCTCGAGCGCGCGACGCTCGCCGCCCGGCCCGCGCGAGTAGGCGAGGAAGTACGAGGCGCACGCGTCGGCGATGACGTGGATGCGCGTGGCCGGCACCTTCGCGAACGTCGCGGCGAGGTCGTTGCCGGAGAGGCGGAGGTCCTCGAGCGTGATGTAGCCCTGACCGTTCTGCACGTTCCCGTGCCCGGCGTAGACGAAGTACACCGTCGTCTCGACGCCGCGCTCGGCCGCCTTCTTCACGTCGTCGGCGAGCTGCGCGACGGCGGCGTCCCAGCTCGTCTTCTTCGGGTCCGTCGCCTCCGCCGCCGCCTGCGGATGGAGCCGCTTCGTGTTGTCGTCGAGGCGCGTGAGCAGGTAGGTGCGGGCGCCGAGGAGGCGGAAGAGATCGAGGTAGCGCGCGGCGTCGTCGTCCGCGTAGCGCAGCGGCGCGAGGTTCGTGTCGACGGACTGGTTCGATCCGACGATGAGCGCGAACGTCGCGCGCGGCGCGTCCTCCGCGCGCGCGCGCGACGGCGCGAGGAGGAGGGCGAGCACGACGAGGGCAACGAGCGAGAGCTTCTTCATCGCCCCACCTCGAACATCGTGACGTGGTCGACCGCGCCGGGCAAGGCGTCGAGCCGCCGATCGCGCAGCGCGGCCTCGACGTCGCGCACCGTCTGCGGCGTGTCGAGGAAGAGACCGTGGATGGTCAAGCGCTCACCCATGATCGGATGGCGGACCGCGTCCGGGAGCTCTTTGCGCTTGCCCGGCTCGATCGCGATCGACATCGGGTTGTCCGTCTCGCTCGTCCATGCGGGATAAAACCAGTACACGCGGCCTCCGTCGTCGACGCCGAAGATCATGAGGTAGGCCTTGTCGCTCGCGTTGTCGTAGGAGAACGCGAGCTCGTCGCCGGCGCCGATCGGCCCGCTCGCGAGCACCACCGCGCCGCTGTCCGCGTTCGCGCGATAGACCGCGATCGTGGACGTGGACGCGGGCGTGGACGGCGCGGTCGTGCCCGTGACCGATCCGCGCGCGGTGAAGCCGTCGTCCTTCGGGGCGGGGCGGACGACGAAGAAGAGGAGCGCCGCGAAGGCGAGCGCGGCCGCGACGAGGGGGAGCTTCGAGACGCGCGGCCTCCGGAGGCCGAGCCCGCGCGCGACGCGCTCCTCCGCGACGAGCGCCTGCGGATCGATCTGCCCGAGGATCTGGCGCTTGCGGTAGCGCGCGCGGCAGGTGTCGCAGCCGTCGAGGTGCGCGCGCATGCGGCGCTCCTCGCGCGGCGCGATGGTGCCGGCGAAGTGGGCGTCGACGAGGGTCCGATCTGCGCAGGTCATGACTCCACCACGAATCGTTCGAGCTGCTCGCGAATGCGTTGTTCCTGGTAGACGAGCGTGGAGCGCGGGATGCCGAGCAGGACCGCGGCGTCGCGCTGGGCGATCCGGTTGATGAAGCGCACCTCGAAGAGGGCGGCGTCTTCCTTCGCGAGGACCTCCTCGCGGAAGCGATCGATCATCATCTTCGCCTCGATCTCGTCGTCGACCTGCGTCACCGGCTCGAAGGACGCGGTCTCCTCGAGCCCCTTCTCGCGCCGCCGCTTGCGGAGGTCGTCGACCGCGGCGCGCACGGCGACCTGGGTGAGCCACGCGGCGAGGTTCCCGCCTTGGAAGCTGCGGCGCATGTCGCTCCTGGAGAGCAGCCGGTAGAACACGTCGTGCGCGATCGTCTCGGCGTCGACGGGCCCGACCAGCCTGCGCGCCGCGGCGATGACGCGGCGCGCGTGCTCTTTGTAAGCGTCCTCGATCGCCCACCGCTCGCCGGCGTGAAAGGCCGCGAGGAACCGATCGCCCTCCGCGACGTCCTTCATCGCCAGCTCGAACGGCAGGAGCACACGCGACAACGAACGAGCCGCCCACGATGGACGAAAAAAAACTCGCCACCGCCACGCGGCCCCCCGCTCGCCCCCGCGGTCGGCGTCATTCGAGCTCGACGGCGCGCTCCTGACCGTGCGGAGCCCCTCCCTTCATCACCGCGACTTTTCCTTTGCTCATGGTGCTCGGGACCGGGATCCGGATGGTGGTGGCGCCTACGTGCGCGGGGAGGAGCATGTTCGCGCGGTTGTAGAGCACCGCGTCCGGCGCGGTGGTGAGGGCGGCGCGGTAGGGCCACGGTGTCCCGGTGGTGTTCGGGACCGGCTCGATCGCGATCTCCCACGCGTCCGCGAGCGGCGGGTACGCGCGGTCCTGCGTCGCCGGGAACGGCGCGAGCTTCTCGAAGGTCGCAGCCTCCGTGTAGTGCGCCCCGGCCGTGACGCCGGTGAGCGGCGGCTGCGTGAAGAGCCCGGCCGGCACGTCGAGCTTCACCTCGACGACGCGGACGCTCTTCGCCTTGCCGCGCTGGACGTCGGTGATCGACGGCTCGGCGCCGACGACGCGCGGCTTGCCGTGCTCGTCGAGGTGGAGGGCGCCTCCTTTCTTGTCGCACGTCCCCTCGCCGGGCGCGGCGAGCGTGCTGCACACGCCGCAGTTGCAGCCGTCGCAGACGGGGAGCTCACCGTCGCCGCGGTCCTTCGGGATCCCCTTCTCCGCGCGGAGCCACTGCTCGAGCGTGAGCTCGTACGGCTTGCCGACGTCGCCCGCGTCGAACGCGGCCTTGAAGCGCGCGGCCGCCTCCTTGCCGATGTAGCGGATGTGCCAGTGCTCGTAGCGGTAGCCCGCGCGCGGGTTGATGCCGACCGGGATGTCGTAGCGCGTGACGCAGCTCTGCTTCGGATGCCGATCGTCGGGGTGGATCGGGTACGGCATGACGAACCCAAACTCGGTCGCGTGCTCGCGGATCCAGCGCCCCGCGTCGGTGCAGCCGAAGCCGTCGCGGAACACGCCCTTCGGGTGTTTGGCCCACTCCTCGGTGAAGAGGTCCACCGTGGTGCCGAGCTGATGTTGCGAGTGCCCCGGCAGCGCCGACTGCTCCGTCGCCTTGCAGAAGTCGCTGTTCCGCGCCCAGTTGCCGAAGGTCCCGCACTGCGCGCCGTAGCTGCGGAACGCGGACTCGACCTTTCCAGGGAATCCAGCTTTTTTCATCGCGGCGAGGACCTCGTCGAGCGCGGCGGCGGCGTCCTTGCGGAGGCACTGCACCGCCTCGCACTCCGCCGCCGTCTTCGGCTTGCCGTTCCGGATGTCGACCATGTCCGACGGCGCATAGTCGGGCGCGAGCGATCCGGTCGGCGACCGGTTCACGATCGCGAGCAGGTCGTCCCCGTCGACGAACGACGTCTCGACGTCCTTCTTCGCGACGCCCGCGCCGAGCGCGCCGCACCCGGCGCGCGCCGCGACGCGGGGACGGCCGAAGGGATCCTCCGGCGGCGGGGCCGCGGCGTCTTCGACGACCGCGATCGCGGCGGCGTCCACGCCGGCGTCGACGCGCGCGACGACCGGCGCCGCGGCCTCGCTCGGAGGCGCGCCCGCGTCCGTGCTCGACTTCGTGCTGCACGCCACGACGACGACCGCCGCCACGACGCATGAAGACCAGCCGAGACCCCGAGCCATCCACGCCTTCTGCCGCGCCCACCACGCGGCGTCCAGAGCATCGTCCGCCAACACCCCCGCACACGACACCGCCAACGCCGTCGTCGCCTCGGGCGCGCATTCGCCCCTGCAGCGACCGCACGGCGCTCGGTTCCGTGCATGCACATGCCGTCGTCGCAACCGAAGAGCGGCCGCCTCACATCGAGACATTGGGGATCGTGCGTCGTTCGCCTACGATCGCGGCATGTCGGGGCGGGTGGCACGCGTGCTTCTCGGTGGCGCCGCCTTGGACGTCGTCGTCATGCATGCTTGCGCGCCCTTCGGCGTGGAGCCGGGCGCGGCGAGCGAGGTCGAAGGCGGCGCGCCAGTGCAGGAACAGGAGCAAGAAGCGAGCGTCGCGCCGCCGCTCCCGAAGAGGGACGCCGGACCGTCGCTGAGCTGCAAGGACCACCGCGCGCG
Source organism: Labilithrix sp. (assembly GCA_019637155.1). Lineage (NCBI taxonomy): Bacteria > Pseudomonadati > Myxococcota > Polyangiales > Labilitrichaceae > Labilithrix > Labilithrix sp. The sequence continues at coordinate 20,498 of JAHBWE010000032.1, forward strand.
CGGCAACACGGTCAGCGGCCTCTACACGCTGGAGCTGCCGGAACGCTTCGGCGTCCAGGTCTGGTGCGACATGACGCTCGCCGGCGGCGGGTGGACGCTGGTCGGACGCTCGGGCGACTCCACGTCGAGCAGCGGGCCTTTCGGCTGGCGGGGCAAGCGCGGCTCACTCGATGACTTCACGACGCCGTACTCCCTCGATCTGGCGCAGCATCCCGTTCCGTTCCGGGAGATCCTCATCGGGGAAGCGACAGCGGGGAGCTTCGCGTGGGGTGAGAACGTGCTCCGCGCGGAGCTCCCCGAAGGCTTCATGCAGACCACCGACGCCGGGGTCCTTCTCACCAACGAGACGAGCGTCACGGGACCGTGTCAGTCGTTCGACGGCGCGTGGATGCTCCGCCATGCCGGCCACACGCGCGAGACGGACTTTTTCTTCTTTCGCGACAATCCCAATTTGGGCAATTTTGGCCTTTACCCCCATCGGTTCCAGCTCTCGGCGACCGGCTGCGATCGGAGCTCGGACCTCCACGGAAAGAAGGGCATGATCATGGTCCGCTGACGCGCGCGCGTCGCTGCGCGATCAGGCGTCGACCGGATCGCTCGCGCGTCTCCCGCCGTTGCGGCGGCGGCCCTCGGGGCGCGGCATCTCGCGGCGATCCGGGGCCTGGCGGCGGTCCTCGCCGGTGCGGCGCTCCGGGGCGGGGACGATTCGAGGCGCTGAGTGCTTCTTCGCGCGCATCCCACGGCGATACGCGGCCGCTTCGCGGCGGGCCAAGTTCTCTGCGGAACGGCCCGCGGCGGAGGGGCATCGAACGGCGAAACCATGACGACAAGGAAGCAGCTCGAGCCCGCGAAGATTCACACCGCCGCCGCCGCCAAGCTCGCGGCTCGCCACCCCGAGACGATCCGCGAGATCGAGGCTGCCCTGCTGCAGCACCCGGTCGTCGTCGTCGGCATGGCGCAGAACCTCCACGTCAAGAACGTCCGCCGCGCGCTCACCGAGGCCGGCGTCGAGTTCGCGTACCTCGAGTACGGCAGCTACTTCTCCGAGTGGTCGCGCCGCCTCACGATCAAGCTGTGGAGCGGCTGGCCGACCTTCCCGCAGGTGTTCGTCCGCGGCCAGCTGATCGGCGGCGAGGAGCTCACCCAACTCGCGCTCGAGAACGGCACCCTCCGCGCCCACATCGAGGCAAACGGCGACCCCGCGCCCAGCGTCGCGTGAGGAGCGGAACGGAACGGAGCGAAACAGAACGGAGCGGAGCCTAGGGAAAGCGCCCGCAGGCGGCGAGGAGGTCGAGGCGCGCCTGGCGCGAGGCGTCCTCCGCGACGGCGGCGCCGGTCTCGGCCTGGTGGTAGCGGCGCTCGGCGTCGACGACCTCGATGTTCGACGTCGCGCCGGCCTCGTAGGCGGCGCGCGCGAGATCGAGCGACTCCTTCGCGAGGCTCGCCGCTTCGCGCGCGGCCTCGAGCGCCTCGTCGGAGCGGCGCATCTCGTCGAACGCGACCCGGACCTCGGAGCGCGCCTGCCGGAGCGCGCCCTCGAGCCGCGCGCGCGCCTCCGCCTCGAGCGCGCTCCGCTCCTCCTGCACGCCGTAGCGGAGGCCGCCGTCGTAGAGCGGGAGCTGGAGCACGAGCAGCGCCTGCCAGCCGGTGGTGGGCTGCGTGAACGTGGGCGGGTTCTGGTAGAACGGCTGGCCGAGCGCGCTCAGCGTCGGGAGGTAGTCGACCCACGAGTCGCGTGACGCGCGGCGCGCGACCGCGAGGCGATCGCGATCGACCGCGATGTCCGCGCGGCGCGAGCTCGCTTCGTTCATCGCCGCGTCGACCGACGGCGGCGGCGAGAGCGACGGGTCCTCCGCCGCGTCGACGCCTCCCTCTTCGCCCATCAAGACGCCGAGGGCCTCCTGCGCGCGCGAGAGCGCGGCGAGCTCCTGCTTCACGCGCACGTCCGCCGTCGCGCGCTCTTGCGCCGCGCGCACCGCGTCGAGCTTGTTGCCGACGCCGCCCTCGAACCGCGTGACGGCGTAGTCCTCGAACGCGCGCGACGTCCGGAGCGCGCGCTGCGCGGCCTGAAGCACGCGGTGCTCCGCGATCACGGTGAGGTACGCCCGCGCGGTCTGGAGCGCGACCGCGCGCCGGACGTCGGCCGCGGACGCGCGCGACGTCGCGACCCCTTCCTTCGCGCGCTGCGACGCGACCCACTGGCGCGGCGCGATGAGCGGGACGTTGAGCTGCAGGTTCGCGTTCATCGAGTCCTTCGGGAGCACGATGTTGCCGTTCGCGAGGCGCCGATCGTCGTCGAGGCGCGTGTACGTCCCGTTCGCGACGAGGGTCGGGAGCCACGCCGCGCGGACCTGCCGCGCGAGCGCGACGGAGCGCTCCACCTCTTGCTGCGCGATCTCCGTGTTCGGGTTCCGCTCGAGCGCGCGGCGCACCGCCTCCGCGAGCGTGACCGCGCCCGCGGCGGCCTTCTTCGGCGACTCCATCGGCCGCACGTCGACCGGAGGCGGCGGCTGCGGCGGCTCGCCTGCCGCAGCCGCGACGGGGACGAGCACGAACATCGCGACCCCCGCCAAGGTCGGTTTCAGCACGGCGCGAAGCATACTCGAAAGATGCCGCGCCGGGCCCCGCGCGCCGCTCCTTGTGACGAGCGGTGTAGTTTCTCCGACGAACATGCAGCTCGGCCGCAGCCGGCCGAGCTCGATCCATTTTCCCGATCCCGCGACCTGCAGTTCATCCGGTAGGATCGGCGCGACGATGCAGCATCGAGCGAGCCGCGCCCGCGCGACGTTCTGGGGAGCGTCCTTCACCGCGCTGCTCGGCGTCATGATCGTCGCGGGCTCGCGGAAGCTCGCCCACTTCGACGCCGCGCTCGTCGGCTACACGTTCGCGACGCTCTTCGCGACGTTCGGCATCACCTACCGCTACGTCATGTGGCTGGAGCGTCCGCCGACGCGGATGTACTGGCGGCGCGGCTTTCGCGCCTTCCTCTCGCCGAGCGCGCTCCTCCAGAACGTCCCCGCCGCCGTCCGGCGCGCCGTCGTCGACCTCGCGGCGAACCGCTTCATCTTCCGCCGCGGCGCGCTCCGCGGCGCCGCGCACTGGCTCATCATGTGGGGCTGCCTCGTCGGGGCGGCGATCACGTTCCCGCTCGTCTGGGGATGGATCCACTTCGAGACCCCCGACGGAGACCTCGAGAGCTACCGGACCTACGTCTTCGGCCTGCCCGCCGGCGAGTTCCAGGTGCACTCCGTGCTCGCCTTCATCGTCTTCCACGGCCTCGTGTGGGCGGCGCTCCTCGTCATCGCCGGCGTCATGCTCGCGTTCCGCCGCCGCATGATCGATCACGGCGCGGCGGCGGCGCAGCAGTTCGGCGAGGACATCCTGCCGCTCGTGCTCCTCCTCGCGATCAGCGTCACCGGCGTCATGCTGACCGTGAGCTACACGTGGATGAAGGGATACGCGTACTCGTTCATCGCGATCCTCCACGCCGTCACCGTCATCGTGACGTTGCTCTGGCTGCCGTTCGGGAAGCTCTTTCACGTCTTCCAGCGCCCCGCCCAGCTCGGGGTGAGCTTCTACAAGGACGCCGCCGCGCGCGGGGAGCAGGCGCGCTGCCGGCGCTGCGAGGAGCCGTTCGCCGGCGCGACGATGATCCGCGACCTCATGACGGTGGAGCGCGAGCTCGGCTTCCGCTACGATGACTACCAGCAGGTCTGCCCCCGCTGCCGGCGCGCGATGTTCGGTCTCGCCCAGACGGCGATGTGGAGACCCGTACCCACCACGGAGGAGTGACCGATGGCGAAGATCCCCGTCGACGAGCTCGCCATCACGAGGGCCTACGGCCCCCACGTCTCCGCCAAGATCCGCGGCGCGCCGGGCGAGGAGCCGGAGCGGCTCGTCAAGACGCATTGCTGCTTCTGCGGCCAGCAATGCGGAATCCAGCTCAAGGTCCGAAACGAGCAAGTCATCGGCTTCGAGCCGTGGGAGGAGTTCCCGTTCAACCGCGGAATGCTCTGCCCGAAAGGCGTAAAGCGTTATCTCCAGGGCTCGCACCCGGACCGCCTCCTCACCGCGCTCGCGCGCGATCCTTCGCAGTCGAGCGGCTTCCGCCCGATCGCCTACGACGAGGCGATCGCCAAGGTCGCGCGCGAGATCGAGCGTCTCCAGGAGACGCACGGCCACGGGTCGGTCGGCGTCCTCGGCGGCGCGAGCCTCACGACGGAGAAGACCTACCTCCTCGGCAAGTTCGCGCGCGTCTGCTTGAAGACGCCGTTCATCGACTACAACGGCCGGCTCTGCATGGTGAGCGCGGGGGCGGCGAACAAGAAGGCCTTCGGCATCGATCGGACGACGAACCCGTGGGCCGACATGATCGGCACGGAGGTCATCTGGCTCGCGGGCTCGAACGTCGCCGAGTGCTCGCCGATCACGACGAACTACGTCTGGCAGGCGCGGGAGCGAGGCGCGAAGGTGATCGTGCAAGACCCGCGCATCACCCCGATCGCGCGCACGTGCGATCTCTATTTGCCAGTCCGCCCCGGTCGCGACGCGGCGCTGTTCGCGGGCGTCCTCCAGCTGATGATCGACAATGGCTGGATCGATCGCGACTTCATCGAGGCCCACACCGTCGGCTTCGACGAGGTCGCGAAGTATTGCCGGGAGTGGACGCCGGCGCGGACCGCCGACGTCACCGGCGTCCCCGAGCGCTCGCTCCGGAAGGCGGCGGAGCTCTGGGGCCAGGCGAAGTCGAGCTTCTTCTTCCACGCCCGCGGGATCGAGCATCACTCGAACGGAGTCCAGAACGCGCTCGGCACGATCAACCTCGTGCTCGCGTCGGGGAGGCTCGGAAAACCGAATTGCGGATATGGGACGATCGTCGGGCAGGCCAACGGTCAAGGCGGCCGCGAGCACGGGATGAAATGCGATCAGCTCCCGGGCTGGCGCGAGATCACGAATCCCGATCATCGCAAATACATCGCCGGCGTCTGGGACATCGAGGAGAAGGACCTCCCCGGTCCCGGCGTCGACGCGTACGAGCTATTTCGCAAGATCGACGCCGGCGAGATCAAGGGCCTCGTCTCGATCTGCTTCAACCCGAAGGTCTCGCTGCCCGACAGCGACTTCGTCACGCGCGCGCTCGAGAAGCTCGAATTCTACGTCGCGATCGACTTCTTCCTGAACGACACCGCGCGCCACGCGGACGTCGTCCTCCCCGGCAGCCTCCACGAAGAGGACGAGGGCACCGTGACCCAGGTCGAAGGCCGCGTCATCAAGGTCAACAAGGCGGTGGAGTGCCCCGGCGACGCGCGCCAGGACTGGCGGATCGTCCAGGACATCGCGCGCGCCCTCGGCCGCCCGAAGGGCTTCACCTTCGACGACCCGCGCGCGATCTTCGAGGAGCTCCGCGTCGCGAGCAAAGGTGGCGTCGCCGACTATTCGGGGATCACCTACGAGAAGATCGAGCGCCAGATGGGCGTGTTCTGGCCGTGCTACGCGGAGGACCCCCGCACCGGAAAAGCGAGCCCCGATCACGAGGGGACGCCCCGCCTCTTCGCGCCCGACAGCTACAACCCGGTCGCGAAGGGCGCGGGCCGGTTCTACTTCCCGGACGGCAAGGCGCGCTTCAACGTCGCCGACTACCGGACGCCCGCCGACGACGTCGACGAGGCCTATCCGCTCTTCTTGACCACCGGCCGCGTCGTGAGCCAGTTCCTCTCCGGCACCCAGACGCGGCGCATCGGCCCGCTCGTGAGCCAGTACCCGGAGCCGCGCATCGAGCTCCACCCGCGCCTCGCGCAGAAGCTCGGGATCGCCGACGGCGAATGGACGACGTGCGAGACGCGGCGCGGCACGATCACGCTGAAGGCGATGGTCGTGACGACGATCCGCCCCGACACGATCTTCATCCCCTACCACTGGGCCGGCGAGAAGAGCGCCAACCGCCTGACCGTCGCGGCGCAGGACCCGATCAGCAAGATCCCTCAGTACAAGGTCTGCGCCTGCCGCGTCCGCAAGGCGGACGGCGCGCCGTCGTACGCGTCGGTGCTGGAGCCGCAGCAATGACCGTCCACCAGCCGCTCGAGTTCTTCGTCGATCCCAGCCGCTGCATCGGCTGCCAGTCGTGCGTGCAAGCGTGCAGCGAGTGCGACACCCATCGCGGCGAGTCGATGATCCACCTCGAGTTCATCGATCGCGGGCACAGCGTGCAGACGGTGCCGATGGTCTGCATGCACTGCGAGCAGCCGACCTGCGCCGAGGTCTGCCCCGCCGACGCGATCAAGCGGACCGCCGACGGCGTCGTCCAGAGCGCGCGGAAGCCCCGCTGCATCGCGTGCGGGAACTGCGTGATGGCGTGCCCGTTCGGGGTGCCGGAGCTCTACATCGATCGCGCGATCATGATGAAATGCGACATGTGCTACGACCGCACGTCGGTCGGCAAGCGGCCCATGTGCGCGACGGTCTGCCCGAGCCAGGCGCTCTTCTTCGGGACGCGCGAGCAGATCGAGGCGATCCGCCCGCAGTCGATGCCGACGAACCGCTTTCGCTTCGGCGAGCAGGTCATCACGACGCGCGTCAGCGTGATGGTCCCGCGCGCGCCGGCGCCGGCCCCGCTCCTCGACGTGACGGCGGCGATGGACGAGCGGCCCGCGAACCGAACGGTGCGCTTGAACGTCATCGGCGCGATCGATCCGCTCCCGGATCCCTTCGCCGAGGTGGAGGTCTGACGATGGCGAACGACGGCACCCGCGACGACGCCGAGGCCCAACCGGAGTGGCGCAAGGACTTCCCGATCGACGTCCCGGCCGACCAGTACGTCGCGCGCCGCGACTTCGCGAAGTTCCTCGTCCTGACCAGCGCCGCGTTCGTCGCCGGCCAGGGATGGATCGCGGCACAGGACCTCGTCCGCAAGAACCGCGCGACGGCGGCGCGCGCGAGGATCGGGCTCCTCTCCGAGACGCCGATCGGGACCGCGTCCGTCTTCCGCTACCCGACGCCGCACGATCCCTGCCTCCTCATCCGGCCGGAGAAGGACGTCCTCCTCGCCTACAGCCAGGCGTGCACGCACCTCTCGTGCGCGGTCGTGCCGAAGATCGAGGAGGGGGTCCTCTACTGCCCCTGCCACGCGGGGTACTTCGACCTGAAGACGGGGCGCAACATCGCCGGCCCTCCGCCGCGCCCGCTCCCGCGCATCGTGCTCGCGATCGAAGGCGACGAGATCTTCGCCGTCGGCGTCGACGAGCGGACGGTGTGACGCGATGAAGCGGCAGCTCTCCCGCGCGCAACGGATGCCCGTCATCTACGGGATCATCTGCTTCGTCCTCACCCTCGTCGTCCTCCAGCTCTGGCTCTTGACCGCGACGATGAACGCCTGGCTCGGCGGCGACGACTCCGTCGTCTGGCCCGCGCTCGGCGCGAGCGCGGCCTGCCTCCTCTTGAACCTGGGTCTCCTCCGCTACCTCCGCCGCGAATGACCGCGGACGAGAAGCTCGCGGAGATGCCGCCGGCGTACTTCGCCGTCGCGATGGCGACCGGCATCGTGTCGATCGCGGCCCAGCTCCTCGGGTTGCGGACGATCGCGATCGCGCTCTACGCGCTGAACGTCGCCTTCTACGCCGCGCTGTGGCTCCTGCTCCTCCTCCGCGTCCTCCGCCATCGCGCTCGCGTCCGCGCCGATCTCCTTCATCACGGCCGCTGCATGGGGTTCTTCACCACCGTCGCGGCGACGTGCGTGATCGGCTCGCAGTCGCTCGTCGTCGCCGGCCTCGCCGGCGTCGCGCTCGTCGCGTGGGGCGTCGCGATCGCGCTCTGGGTCCTCGTCACGTACACGATCATCACCGTCCTCACGGTGAAGGAGGACAAACCCGCGCTCGCGGAGGGCATCAACGGCGCGTGGCTCTTGCCGGCGGTGGCGTCGCACGCCGTCGCGGTCCTCGGCGCCCAGCTCGCGCCGCGGCTCTCGCCCTACGCGCCGCACGCGCTCTTCTTCGCGCTCGTGACGTGGCTCGGCGGGTCGATGCTCTACGTCTGGATCATCTCCCTCATCTTCTATCGCTACACGTTCTTCACCCTTCGCCCGAACGACCTCGCGCCGCCGTACTGGATCAACATGGGCGCGGCCGCGATCGCGACGCTCGCCGGCGCGACGCTGATCGGCGCCGCCGAGCACTCGCCCGTCCTCGGTCAGATCCTGCCGTTCGTGCGCGGCTTCACCCTCTTCTGGTGGGCGACCGCGACGTGGTGGATCCCGATGCTCGTCATCCTCGGCGTCTGGCGCCACGTCTACAAGAAGTTCCCCCTCCGCTACGACCCGCTCTACTGGGGCGCGGTCTTCCCGCTCGGCATGTACACCGCGTGCACGGTGCGCCTCTCGCAAGCGGTCGACGCGCCGTTCCTCCTCGCGATCGCGCGGCCGTTCGTGGTGGTGGCCCTCGCGGCCTGGGCGCTCACGCTGGTCGGGATGCTCCGCGCGATCAGGGCGCGAACGTGACCTCGGTCGCGTTGACGGTGTTGCCCGCGCCGTTCAGCGTGAACGACATCGACGGGATGCCGGAGGCGGCCTGGCAGTCGATGACGCCGCTGCCCGCGATCGGGAGCTTCACCTGCGTGTAGGGACCGTTCGGCTGGACCATCTGCTTGGTGGGCGCGAGGGCGAAGCTCGCCCAGTTGATCGCGATCGTGGCCTCCTTCGGCGCGCCGCCGAAGAGCGCCAGGTGCACGTGGCCGTAGCTCGGGGTCGCTCCGCACGTGCCGCCGAAGAACCCACCGCGGACGAAGACGTCGGTGCTCGTCGACGACGGCGGGCTCCACGTGCCCTCGCCCTTGTACGACTTCGGGCTCAGCGTCTTCGACTGGAGCAGGTTGTTGCTCTCGCCGTAGACGTTCACCTTCGCGGTGCCCAGCGCCGCCTTGCAGTTGAGCGCCTTGCCCGTCACCGTGAAGCCCTTCGCCCCCGCCTTCGCCGGGACGTTCACCGTCGTCGCGTCGGTCTGCCCGCCGTAGACGAGCTCCACCTTCCCGTTCCACGCGTTCGTGAGCGAGTTGTTCGTGACGGTCACGCGCGCGACGAGCGGCTTCCCGCACCCGACGTCGGTCGGCTGGACCGCCACCGACGTCTGGAGGGCGGAGACGACCGGCGCTCGCGCCGTCGGCGACAGCGAGGGGGCTTTGCTGTCGGCAGGCGCCGCGTGCGCGGCGGAGGCGAGTGCGACACCAACGAGACCGGAGAGGATGGCGAAGCGCTTCATGGGGTTTGTCATAGACGAACGAGCCCGGTTTGTCGTCGTCACCTCAACGGACGACAAACCGCTCACTTCTGGCGCGCGCGCACGAGGCGGAAGTAGCGGAGCGCGAGGCCCGACGCCTTCGCCGCCTGGCCCACGTTGCCGTTGTGGCGCGCGAGCACGGCGGCGACGTAGCGGCGCTCGAACTCCTCGAGCGACATGCGCCGCGCGATCGGGAACGGGATGTCCTCCGCGACGAGCGAGTCGAGCCAGTCGCCGCCGCCGCCTTGGACCGCCGCGACCGACCGCGACGCGGCGGGCGGCGCGCGGACCGGCATCTCGATGTCGGCGCCGAGCGCGACGTAGCGCGCGACGAGGTTCCGGAGCTCGCGCACGTTGCCGGGCCACGTGTAGTCGGCGAAGCGCGAGAGGATCTCGGCGACGAGCGAAGGATCGCCGCTCATCTCCTTGACGAACTGCTTCACGAGCAGCGGCACGTCGCCGTGGCGATCGCGGAGCGGCGGGAGCTCGACCCGCGCGACGGCGAGGCGATGGAACAGGTCGTCGCGGAAGCGGCCCGCGGCGACCTCCTTGTCGAGATCGCGGCGCGTCGCGGAGAGGACGCGGACGTCGACCTTGATCGTCTGGCGCCCGCCGACGCGGCGGAGCTCGCCGCGATCGATCAGGCGGAGGAGCTTCGCCTGGAGCGGGAGATCGAGGTCGCCGATCTCGTCGATGAGGAGCGTGCCGCCGTCGGCCTCCTCGAAGACGCCGGCGCGATCGCGCTCGGCGCCGGTGAACGCGCCGCGGACGTGACCGAAGAGCTCCGACTCGATGAGCTGCGACGACACGGTCGTGCAGTCGAAGACGACGAAGGGCCCGCGCGATCCGCCCATCTCGTGGAGCGACTCGGCGAGGACCTCCTTCCCGGTGCCGGTCTCGCCCTCGATGAGGCACGGCACGCGCGCCTTCGCGATGCGCTCGCAGAGCGGGTAGAGCCGCCGCATCGCGGTGCTCGCGCCGAACGTGCGGCCGTAGCGCATCTGGTTGCCGAGGTCGGCCGGCTCGCCGCGGACGCGCATCGTCTCGAGCGCGATCGCGGTGCTGCCGAAGCGGATCGTCTCTCCGCCGCGCACGAACGCAGACGCGATGCGGACGCCGTCGATCGCGGTGCCGTTGGTGGAGCCGAGGTCGTCGAGGCGGAAGCCGCCCTTCTGCGTGGGCTCGAACGCGGCGTGCCGGCGCGAGACGGTGGGATCGCCGAGGCGGATCGCGCAGACCGGGCTCGTGCCGACGAGGATGCGCGACGGCGCGTTCGGATCGAGGTCGAACGACTGCCCGGCGTCGGGTCCTTCGCTCACGGTCGCGCGGAGCCGCTCCACCGGCGCGGAGGCGACGCGATGCGCCTCCGTCGCGATCTGGGTCTCGGGATCGTCGTAGCTGCGCGGCACCCGCTCATCATAGGGCGTCGCTAATTCGAAGGAGCGCCCTTCTGATTCGTGAGCCCGAGGTAGAGGACGACCGCGGTCGCGACGACGCCGGCGATCGCGACGCCGAGGCTGACGTTCGCGATCGTCTGCGACAGCTTCCCCGCGTCCGCCTGCGCTCGGTCCTCGAGCCCGCACTCCTGCGCCGCGCCGCAGCGCGAGTAGAGCTCGCCGTACGTCGCGCGCGAGCTCGAGCCGAAGCCGATGAAGAGGCCGGTGCCGGCGAGGGTCACGCCGCCGGTGACGAGCATCGCGGGCAGCATCCAGCCCGGGAGCTCGCGCGCCGGCTCTTCGCGCGAGGGCGGCGGCGGCGCCGGCGCCGGCGCGATCGGGGCGACCTTGCCTTCGGTGCGGAACTCCATCGCGACGGTGTGGCCGCCGGTGAGGTTGACGGTCTGCCGCTGCTCCGCGCCGGCGTCGTCCTTCACGCTGACCTGAACGGGCCCGGGCTCGTGGTACACGATCGCGTCGCCCTCCTTCGAGAGCGCGACGACCTTCTTGTCGACCATGAGCGTCGCGTCGCCGCTGACGTGGATCTCGAGCCTGCCCAGCGTCGCGCGGACGCGCTCACCCTCGGTCGCGGCCGCCTCCGCCGTCTCGGCGTACTTCGACTCCCCGCGCGCGGCGCGCCGCTTCGCCTCGCCCTCCGCCGACGCGAACGCGGCCGCGGCCTCGGGCCCGCGCCCGAGCTCGCGGAGGCAGCGCGCGATCATGAGCTGCGCGTTCGGGCTGAGGGCGGCGGCGTACGACCGCTCGAACGACCTGAGCGCCTCCGCCCATCGCTTCCCTTTGAAGTGCGCCTGCCCCTCGACGAAGTCGGCGCGCGCCGCCTCGATCGCCTCCGCCGCCGGCTCGCTCTGCGCGGCGGCGGTCCCCGTGATCGCGCACGCCGCGAGGACGATCACGAGCGCGCGGGACGTCCGGAGCATGTCGCTCGGCAAGATACCGCCATTTTGCGCGATGAAGCGCGCGCGTGCCTACTCCCTCAGGCGCGGCCGATGATTCGGGCGACCTTGAGCCAGGTCGTGACACCGTCCAGGATCATCTCCACCGAGAACGTGCCGATGAGGAGCGCCGAGATCCGCCCGACCACCTCGAGGTATCGCTCGGTGAGGCGCGCATTGGTGACCTTCACGCGATCGTGCACGAGCTTCAGCAGAAAGAGGAGGAGCACCGTCGACAGCATCACGATCACGATCACGGCGATGGCTCCGGCGAGCGGCAGGCGCGCGCCGATGACGACGCTCGCGCTCACCGTGCCCGGTCCGATCATGAACGGCAGCGCGATCGAGCCTGCGACGTGCTCCACGGGGCCGCGCAGCTTGCGAATCGTCTGCACGCCCTCGAACACGAAGCGGACCCCGATGATGAGGAAGACGATCCCACCGAACACTTGGAACGACGCAAAGCGGACCTGCAGATAGTCGGAGAAGATGGCGTCGCCGGTCCACGCGAAGAAGCAGAAGGCGCTGCCCGCGATGACGGCCCCGCGCGCGAGGACGCGCACGAAGGTGGCTACACGCAGATCGTGGATGAGATCGAGCAGGTAGACGCTCATCAGGAATGGATTGAGGAGCATGAAGAGGAGGAGGAAAGACTTCGTGTAGGCGCCCATCCAGTGACCCTCGCGGGGATTCGAAATGTCGTTCGCCGCTGGGAGGGAGCGGCGGCGCGTAGTATAGTTGCAGCTCAAACTATGTGCAGGCCTGGTGGCGGTCCTGAAGGTGGGTGGACCGCTCGGCGCGAAGGAGGCGAACGGGCGCGCCTGACGGAGCTGCGGTTGCTGCTATCCTCGCAGGATGAAGCGCGCGGCGATCGTGGGGGCGCTCTCGTGCTTCGCGCTCGTCGTGTCGTGCACCGACGACTTCGACGCCCTCTTCGCGGCAGAAGAAGAGGAGCTCGACGATCCGAAGAAGGAGGACCCGGACGACGTGAAGCCCAGCCCGTCGAGCGGCTCGAGCAGCGGCGGCGTCGTCGAGCCCCTCGCGTGCGGCAAGCCCGTCACGACGTGCGAGACGACCGAGCAGCCGGGCGACTTCGAGACGAAGCTGACGTGCAGCGGCTGCGGCTGCTCCTGCGGCACGCTCGAGTGCACCAACGGCGAGGACTGCACGCTCGCCTGCGTCGGCGGCAGCAACTGCAGCGCGCTCTGCGACGACCACGACCGGTGCACGTTCCTCTTCGAGGGCGGGACCGCCAAGGCGCGGTGCAGCTCGATCACGTGCGACGTCGACTGCCGGAACGGCGCGACGTGCAACGTGGACTGCTCGGACACCGGCGCCTGCATCGTCGTCGCCGACGCGACGAGCACGGCGGTGGTCACCTGCAGCCCGAAGAGCGACGACACCTGCAGCGTGACCTGCGCGAAGGGCGACGCGAAGAAGTGCGCGAACGGCACGCGCACCTGCGGAGAATGTCCGGGCTGAGCGGGGCGCCTCGCTACCACGTCGTCGACGAGATCGCGGCGGGCGGTATGGGCGTCGTGTACCTCGCGCTCCGCACCGATCCGAGCGGGCGCTGCGAGCCGGTCGCGATCAAGCGGCTGCACGAGCACCTCCTCGACGATCAGGCGATGGTGGACGCGTTCGTCGACGAGGCGCGGATCGCCTCGCGGCTCGATCACCCGAACCTCGTCCGCGTCCACGACGTCACGCCGCTCGACGCGGAGCTCGTCATCGTCATGGATTGGGTCGAGGGCATCACGCTCTCCTCCCTCCTCAAGAAGCAGCCGGAGCCGCTCCCGATCCCGGTCGTGCGGCGCGTGCTCGTCGACACGCTCGACGGCCTCCACTCCGCGCACGAGCTCCGCGACGACGGCGGCGCGCCGCTCAACGTCGTCCATCGCGACATCTCCCCCCAGAACATGCTCGTCGGGAGCGACGGCCGCACGCGCCTCACCGACTTCGGCATCGCCCTCGCGCGCGGCCGCCTCGCCCCGACGACGGTGCAAGGCGTGAAGGGCAAGCTCCCGTACCTCTCGCCCGAGCAGATCAACCGCGCGCCGCTCGATCGCCGCTGTGACCTCTTCGCGTTCGGCGCGGTGGCGTGGGAGCTCCTCGCGCGCCGCCGCCTCTTCCGCGCCGGCACCGAGGCGGAGACGCTCGCGATGATCCTCCGCGATCCGATCCCACCGCCGAGCAGCGAGCGGATGGAGGTGCCGCTCGACCTCGACGAGACGATCCTCCGCGCGCTCGAGCGCAAGCCGGAGCGGCGCTTCGAGTCCGCCGACGCCTTCGCGCGCGCGATCGAGGAGGGCGGCCCCCTCGCGCCGCGCGAGGACGTGGGCCGCCTCGTCATCGCCGCGGTCGGCACCACCCTCGCCGCGCGCCGCCAGAAGCTCTCGCACGCGATGGAGCGCCCCGCCCCGCCGCGCCTCCTGCGCGAGGAGCTCACCGCCACCGTCCTCGCGCCGCCGCCGCCGCCGCCGCCCCGCCCCGCGGCGTCGCTCGCGATGTCCATCTCGCCGCCGCCGGAGCCCGCCCCGAGCCGCTCGTCGACGCCGATGGTCCTCGGCGTCGTCGTCGCGCTGCTCCTCGCGATCGGGCTCGTTGTAAAATACAAGGAACCGACCGCCGAGCGCCCGCCCCGTTTCCCGGACTCGACGCCGGCCCCGCCCCCCGAGGTCGCGCGCACCGCGTCGCTCCCGTCGCTGGCGCCGAGCATCGAGCTCCCCGCCACGCCCACGCCGCCGCCGCCGACGCCGCCCGCGCCGAGGCCCCACCGGCCAGCCCGCCGCGACGCCGGCGCCGCGCGGCAACCGTTCATGCCCGACGATCTCTGACCGGATCAGCGGTAGCCGATCTCGGCGAGCCGCTTGCCGCTATTCGGATCGAGCACCAGCAGCTTGCCGCCGACGTCGACGTACGCGCGGGTGGAGATCGTGATCGATCGGTTCGGCACCCCGACGCCGAGCGGCGCGCGCCATATCTCCTTGCCGGTGCGAGCGTCGAGGCACACGAGCACGGTCGAGCGGCGCACGTAGGCTCGACCGTCCTGGACCTCGAGGACCTCGACCTCCAGCTCATCGATCGACGTCCACACCTCGCGCGTCACGAACACCGAGCCCTCCGGCCGCGTCGTGGTCTCGACGCCGACGAGCCTCCCGGGATCGTCGTCGGCGTTGCCGACGCCGATCGCGCCGTCGAGCAACAAACGCATCCTCCGCTCCTCCACCTGGAGGTGGACCTCCGGCGCGCGCGAGCCGTTCCACGTCGGGATGTCGGAGCTCGCGTTCGCCGGCCAGCATCCGGCCGGCGGATCGTGCGCGGCGCGGCGCGCGCTCGAGACGACGTCGAAGAGGACGCTCTCGCCGTCGGCGAGCTCGACCCAGAGCTCGCGCGCGCTCCCCGTCGGCCGGCAGAGCTGGCGGACCGGCGCGCTGAATTCGACCTCCTTCTCCTGCGCGCTCGACGGGACGGCGTAGACGTGGATGGTGCGTCCTCGCGCGATCGCGACGCGCTTCGCGGCGGCGGCGAAGACCTTCCGCTGCCCGTTGTCCGGGAAGGGCGGCGCGGTCCACACGCGCTTCAGGGTGGCGCCGTCGAACACCGCGAGCCGCTCGCGCTCGCTGGTGCGGTGAAGGAACATGACGACGCCGACCACGTCCTCGGTCGCGTCGCCGACGACGTCGTCCGCGACGACCGGGCTCGCGCTCCACATCCAGAAGTCGTCCGCGACGACCGGGCTCGCGATCGGGCTCGCCGCGCGGGTCTTCGCCGAGGCCAGGAAGATCCAGATGCCGGCGGCGATGACGACGAGCACGGTGACGGCGCCGGTGACGAGCCCGATCACGACGCCGAGGGCGGTCGAGCCGGTGGGGGCGGCGGTGACGACTCCCGCCGCCGTCGGCGGGGGGACCTGCACCGTCGGCGCGGCGTCGGCGGGCGCGCTCGCGGCGGGCGGCCGCGCTCCGTCGGCGCGGGACCACGGCGTGAGCGCGTCGAGCATCGCGGTCGCCGAGGCGAACCGCGCCGCGGGCGAGCGGCTCAGCGCGCGGTCCACCACCGCCGCGAGCGCAGGATCGAGGTCGGGGCGGAGCGAGAGGAGCGGCGGC
Organism: Labilithrix sp.; assembly: GCA_019637155.1. NCBI lineage: Bacteria > Pseudomonadati > Myxococcota > Polyangiales > Labilitrichaceae > Labilithrix > Labilithrix sp. Next base: position 36,259 of record JAHBWE010000032.1, read on the forward strand.
GGCGACGTCGTCGAGAGCTGCGCGATGATCTCTCCCGCGCTCGCCCCCGCGTAGGGCCTGCGTCCGGAGAGCATCTCGAAGAGGCACGCTCCGACCGCGTAGATGTCGGCGCGGTGATCGACCTGAGCGCCGCCGGCTTGCTCCGGCGCCATGTAGGCCGGCGTCCCGAGGATCGTGTCGGGGAGCGTGCGGAAGCTGCCGGCGAGCGAGGGCGCCTTGGCGATCCCGAAGTCGAGCACCTTGGCGAGGTCCGCCATCGCCTGCGTGCGCGTGAGGAAGACGTTCGGAGGTTTGATGTCGCGATGCACGATCCCGGCCGCGTGCGCCGCCGCGAGCGCAGCGAGGATCTGCGTCGCGATGAAGACGGCGCGAGCGGGGGCGAGCGGTCGCTCGCGCTTGAGGAGATCGTTCAGCGACTCCCCGTCGAGGCGCTCCATGACGAGGAAGGGCGGCTCGCCGGGGCGCGCCTGGAAGTCGGTGACCTGGACGATGTTCGGATGCCCGAGCTGCGACGCGGCGAGCGCCTCCCGGCGAAAGCGACGCAGGTCTTCGTCGGTGATCCGCGTCGAGTCGAGGAGGACCTTCAGCGCGACGCGCCGCGCGAGGTCTTCCTGAACCGCCTCGTAGACGGCCCCCATCCCTCCGGCGCCGAGCAACCCCCGAACGCGATAGCGCCCCCCGAGGAGCCGACCGACGAGCTCCTCCCGCTTCACGACTCGCCGCCGACCGGCCCATCTCCCATCACACGCAGAGGGTACATCGCGAGGGGATCGATCCGATCCGCGGGATCGGCTCGCGCGCGGCGCGGGAGGATCCGATCGATCCTCCACCCGCGAAAGTGCCTGTTTTCCCACGCTTCGCAGGTGGCACGGCCGCTGCTTCAGTGCTCTGCGTAGGAGGAACGAACATGAAGCGTATGTCCTGGATGCTCGGTGCGGTGGTCGTTGGCGTCGTGGCGCTCACGGGTTGCAGCAGCAGTGAGCCGGAGAACACCTCGTCGTCGTCGCAGCGCCTCACGGTCCAGGGCTCGGTGTCCTCCCGTCTCGGCACCGACAACGCGCGCGCCGTCGCGGTCGACAAGAACGGCAAGAAGATCTGGACGTACCTCGACAAGAAGGGCGACTTCACGCTGAAGCTCCCGATCGGCAAGTCGTACCGCGTCCTCATCGCGAACCAGCTCCCCGGCGGCGGTCAGAAGGTGATCGGGAAGCTCTCGCTCAAGAACGGCGCGACGAAGACCTCCTGGATGAACACGAAGGACGGCGGCAAGGTCAACCTCGGCACCCTCGTGAAGCCGAGCACCGAGAAGCCCGGCGGCGCGGTCGAGCCGAAGTGCTTCTGCGACGACGACTGGGGCGGCAAGGACAAGGACAAGGGCGGCTGGGACGACGACGACTGGGGCGGCAGCAAGAGCAAGGGCAACGGCGGCGGCAAGGACGGCTGGGACGACGACGACTGGGACGACGGCGACTGGGGCGGCGGCGGCTGGGAGGACGACGACGACTGGGGCGACGACGACGACTGGGACGACTCGGACCACGACGACGACAACGAGTGCTTCGGCGACGACGACGATGACGACGACGACTGGGGCGGCAAGCACGACCTCGACGAGGACGAGCTCTGCGACGTGTGCACCGACGGCGGCTTCGTCGAGCTCGAGCCCTCCAAGAAGGACGCAGGCAACTGGGGCGACGTCGACGCAGACGACGCCGACTTCCCCGAGTCGAAGGCCTGCCCGAAGAAGGCGGACGTCGAAGACGAGGAGCCGTCCCTCGAGCCCAGCTCCGAAGAGGTCCAGTCGAAGAAGCCCGGCGACAAGTGCTCCGTGAAGAACGAGTGCGGGGACAGCGTCTGCATCGCCTCGAAGTGCAGCGCGAAGTGACGTGACCCCACGAACCAGGGAGACGGACCCCAACCCGTCTCCTTGGTTCATTCATTTTAATGACGTTGCACTACCGTCCTTCTGCTCGCGAGCTGATCGCGTGCGGCGCTGCGACCGCCTTCTCACCGGCAAAGCTTCGCCGCCACCCCGTGCCCAACCTCCGCTCCCCGCGTGGCCCCCACCCCCAGCTCTCTTCTCTTCACGGCCGCGCCTTCGCCTGCCGTACGGCGGCGACCAGCGCCTCGGCGAACGGGAGGCAGTCGGGGTGGACGGAGTCGGCCAGGAGCTGGCGGCTCCCCGGCTCCTGCACCGGAGCCCACCACAGGCGCCCGCCGTCCAGCGTCACATCGGCGATGAAGTCGAGGGCGCGCCGCGCGCTGGCCGACCGCGGGCCGGAGCTATCGCCCAGCGCGTAGTCGGTGTGGAACACCTCGATGACCGAGCCGTCGAAGACGACATAGAGGTTGCGGCGAAGCCAGCCCTTCAACGGCGCACTCATCAGTCGCGGCACAGTACCCCGAACCGGGCGAGCGTGGGAGCCACGCTGCACGTCGCCACCGGCGACGCGCTACCCCACCTCATCGCGGTAGTCTTGCGCCATGCTCGAGTTCTGGCTCAACGAGTACACGTTCGTCACGTTCGACGGGCGGGTGCTCGAGATTTTCGAAGTGAGTGGGCCGTCCGTGAAAGGAAAGCGGGCCCACGTGGCGACCCTGGGTGCCGTCACCCTGGAGACCGATCGCGCGGGTCGGGTGTCGCTCGGCGTCAAGAGCATCAAGGGCATGGCCGTCCACGCCTCGTTTGTCGACGAGCAACAGGTCCGTTGGGCCCAACAGCTCGTCGCCGCCATCACCGCCGCCCGCGGCGGCTGACCCGATCCGTCTCCCGGTTTGCGTTCACTCCTTCGGGTGCTGGATGCTCACGCTTCGCCTCACCTGGCCGGTCTTCGCGTCGAGCGCGAGCATCTTGAAGTCGTAGGTCACCGAGATCCCGTCATCGTCCTCCGAGATCGACGCCCCGCGCACGGCGGCCAACACGACCCCCTTGGCGATGCGGAGCGCGGCGACGCGCGCGTCCGTTGGGCGACTCGACGAGAGCGTCGCGGTCATCGGACCGAACGCGTCCACGGCGTTGACGCTCCACACCGCGTCGCCCTTCGCGCTCATCAGGACGATCTCCTCGCCGCCTCTCTCCGCGTTCTTGATCGTGCGGCCGAGCACGACGACCCCGGACGCGTCGGGTGACCAGTACACCTTGCCGTCGGCGTCGAGCGGGATGCGCTTGTTACGAAGGACGAGGTGCTCGACCGAGAGGGACGTCTTGCCGTCGGGGCCCTTCGCCGACGACTCCCCGCCGAGCGAGATCAGGTAGAGCGAGCGCTCCGGCTGCCCGGTGACGATCAGGTCGACCTTCGAGATCCCGGCCGGCGTAATCATGTACGTGCCGCCTGCCTTCCCCCGCAGCGGCAGCCCGCGCTGGGCGCTCCCCGCGAAGAGCAGGCGCCCTTCGCTGATCTCGAAGCCCGCGCTGAGCTCCGGATGCGCCGCGAGGGCCGGGCGCATGTCGACCACGCGGCGGAGCGGGGTCGCTCCGCTCGTCGGGTACGCGACGAGCCCGCTCGCGTCCCCGACCCACAGGTGACCGGCGTACGGACCGTAGCCGCGCAGCTCCTTCTTCTTCGAGGTGTGCTGCGCGCGCTCCATGACCGCGCCGTCCGCCGCGCGCACCACGAGCACCTCCACGCGCGGATCCTCCCACGGGAGGAGGCGCGGCTCGTGCACGGCGACGATGCGGTCGTCGTCCAGCCACAGCGCGAGCTGAATCCCGCCCGGCTTCTTGCTGTTCCATATCGAGAAGGCCACGATGCCGGCGATCGCGATCGCGATGACGAGCGCGATCCCGAAGCCCTTGCGTAGCGAGAAGCTCTGCTCTGGCTTCTTCTTGGAAGGATCGGGTGAACGGCCGCGGGAGCGCTTCTCGCCGCTCGCCGCGCGCTCGCGCGCCTCCTGCTTCTTGCGTCGACGCTCGGCGCGCTCGTTGTCGGCCTTCGCCTTCGCCCTCGCCTTCGCCTCCGCCTTCGCCTTCGCCTTCGCCTCGACCGCGCGCCGATCGAAGGCGAGCCACCAGACGGTGGGCGTCGGCGCCGCGTGCCCGAGCTCGAACATGCGCTTGCGCGGGATCCTCGACGGGGTCCGGCAATACGTGCATGTTACATTAATCGAGGCGCCCGTCACCGCGAGCGGCGCGTCGCACGTCGGGCAGAGCACCGCGAGCGCCTCTCCTCCCTTGACGCGCGCCTCTCGTCGTCCCTCGACCTGAGCCTCGGCGAGGACGCCGCGGAGCTCCGGGCACATGCTCTTGCCGGGCGCGGGGAGCTTCGTCGTCATCGACGTGCTGCAAGCGTGGCAACGCACCGTCATCGCGCCGGTCGCGTCGAAGCTCGCCACGAACGGCGCGCGGCACTCGGGGCAGAGCGGCGTGCCCGGCGCGGCGTTCACGCGGAGCGAGAGCTGCGTCAGCTGGCCACCCCCGATGACGAGCCCGCCCTGCTGGTGCTCCGCCGCCGTGTGCGTCTCGCCGATGGCCGAGTACTGGGAGGTCGCGGCCCGCGCCGACGCGAGGCCGAGCGTCCGCGCGTGCTCGAGGCCCTCTCTCCACGAGCCGACGTCGAAGGCCTGGTCGAGCCCGCACCGCAGGCACTCGACCGAGCCGTCCATGTCGAGGTGATCGAGCGGCGAGAGGTGCCCGCACGCGCGGCACTGAAACGTGCATCTTACACTCGTCCAGTAGAGCTCCGGATCGTCCGGGATCGGGACGGTGCCGTCTTCGGCGAACGTCGCCTTGCAGACGTTGCAGGTGTCGAGCTTGGTGGGCCGCTGCACGCCGCACCCGCGGCACGCCGACGGAGCCTGACCTTGCTGGGCAGGAGCGGCTCCGCTCGGTCGAGGAGCCGTGGCCGCGCGCGGCGCGCCGCACCCTCCGCAGAACCGAGCGCTCGGCGGCATCGCGCGCATGCATCGCGTGCAAGGGAGCGACATGTCTGCTCCTACCGGCGAGCCTCCGCGAACACGACCGAGCGCTTCATCGCCCCATTGTGAGAGACCCGCGGAATGTTGTCACGCGAAGCATGTGCCCACGCGGCGTCACGAACACGCACGGCGAGGTTCATGTAGCGGGCCATCGTCTCGGGCGCTCCACGCGAGGCTGCTCTCAGCAGCCGCAGTCGAGGAACGGGATCTCGAGGCGATGGACCTCGCTCGTCGCGCCGGCGGGACCGCGGAGGAGACCCTCCGCCCAGACGAGATCGGCGGCGCCGTCACCGTCGACGTCGCCGGCCGAGGCGGGCTCGAGCGTGTCGCCGAACGGTGGGCGGAACGGGGTCAGCGTCGCGCCGTCGATCTTGAAGGCCGCGCTCAGCGTCGCGCCGAACGAGCCGCAGCCGTTGCCCGCGCGGATCGAGATCGTCCCGAGCGTCTCCTTGTCGGTCTTGAAGACGCGCGCGTCGATCCGGCTGTCGAAGTCCTCCCAGCGCTTCGGGTCCTTCGCCTCCTTCATCGCGTCGTAGTCCTTCTGCGCGGCGGCGTACTCCTTGGTCTTGGCGAGCTCGCCGCGCATCAGCGCGAGCGTCGCGACGTCCGCCCTCTCGGAGCCGACGAGCACCGGCTTCGTCCCCGTCGTGGCCCGTCCCCAGAGCGCGGGCCGGCACGCCTCGTTCGCGGGCGTCGAGACGACGAGCGTGAGGACGCGGCCGCTCTTGCCCGCGAGCGACCACGCCTCCGCCGCGACCGCGGGCTCTGCCATCGGCGGCTCGCCTTGAAAGTCCCCCGTCCCCGTCCAGCGCGCGCGCGTGCCGAAGTGGGGAGTGACGCGTCCGAGCGCGAGGAACCCGGACACCTTCCCGGCGCACGCGGCGCCCTTCGGTCCGAAGAGCTCGACCTCGCGTCCGGCCCACGACCTGATCTCGGGCGGGAGCTTCGCGGGATCGACGTCGCGCTCGGTCACGGCGGCGGGCCCGGTGGCCCAGCGCGCTCGCGGCGGCCCCTTCAGCCAGGCGTCGTCGAGCGCGGTCGTCAGCACGAGGAGCGGCGCGCCGGGGGCACGCTTGGGCGGCTCCGTGTTCGTCGCGACGAACATGAGCTTCTCGGGCGTGGGCGCGCCGGCGGCGAAGGTGATCGAGCGGAGCATCTCCTCGCGCGCGATGAGGAGCTTGCCCTTCTCGCGCGCGAGGACGATCCGCTTCTCGCCTTCGTCCTTGTAGCTCTCCGAGCTCCACGTCTGCACGAAGCGGAGCTCGGCGCCGTCCGAGAGCGAGACGAGGCCGAGGTCCCGCACGCCTACCTCCGTCTTCTGCTTCATCATGCGTGCGCGCTCCTTCATCCAGCGCGCGCGATCGAGCCGCGCGACCTGTAGACCCGAGCGGCGGACGCCCTCGAAGCGAGCGGCGTAGAGCGCCTCGTAGGCCGGGAAGTCGCCGTCGTTCTGCGCCTTCTGCCACGCGTCGAGGACGGCGCGCGCATCGCTCGCCGTATCGGCCGCCGCGCCGGCGTCCTTCGAGCCGACCGCCGTACCGCTCGCGTCCGGGGTCGCGGCATCGGTCTGGGTGGCCTTCGGCGTGGCCGACGGGCAGCCGCCAATCGCGAGGACGACGAGGACGACGAGGACGCGCACATCGCGAGCATCGTGTTCAGCGGGCGCGAAGGCAAGAGGGACCCGCACTCGAGGCCGCGCTCGCAGTTTGCGTTCGTGCAGTCGGCGCCGAGCGCGTCGTCGCGGAAGCACGATCCGACTGGCGTGCCCCATCTGCGCTAGCTTTGGTGCATGAGCACCGCTCTCAGTGCGCGATACGTCCCCCTCGAGGACTTCCTCGAGATGCAGCCCGAGCAGGGCGTGTATCTCGAGTGGTGGCGTGGTGTCGTGTTCCGCGGGATGAGCGGCGGCACGGCCGAGCATGCGCGACTGATCGCGAGACTCGCGGTCGTTCTGTCGTCGTTGGCTGGGCATGACTGCACCCCCTACGCATCTGCCGATGTCTGGGTCGACGCCGCTCAGTTTTACGGGCAAGCAGACGCCTACCTCGTCTGCGGGGCGCTGAAGCTCCTTCAAGTGCAGAAGCACGGCAAGAATCTCGGCGAAGCGCTCACGAACCCGATCGTCGTCGTCGAGGTGCTCTCCCCATCGACCGAATCACGTGACCGTGGCGTCAAGCTCGAGGCGTACAAGCAGCTCGTCTCGCTCGAAGACTACGTGCTGATCTCGCAGAAAGAGCGCCGCGTCGAAGTGCACCATCGCATCGATGGCGAATGGACGAGCGAAGTCGCGACGGGCAACGGCTCGGTCACGATTCACGGGAAGCTCGTGACGCTCGACGCGCTGTACGGAGCGCCCCCACCGGTAAGCTGATCGCATCTTCTTCTCACGCGCTCGCGCTGTTCGCGTGGACCGCCTCGCCGGCCGACATCAGCCCTCGGTCACGAAGGAGCGTGTGTACGGCGCGTGCGTCGTCGAAGGAGACCGCCGAGCGCCATCACCACGAGCGCGATCGGGGCGTTGCCGAGCGTCGCGCTCGGGGTCGCGCTGCAGCCGCCCGGGGCGGATGTTCCGGGAGCGCTTTGCGGACTTGGGCATCTCGGGCTCGTTCTCGTCGCCCTGATCCTCGTCGGCGGCCGGGCTCATCTCGGGCAAGGTCTTCACGTCTCCAGTCTCGATCTCCGTCGACGGGTCCGCCGCCGAGCAGCGGTTCGTCTCGCGGCCGCACTTCTCGCCGCTCTCGCAGCCAAAGCCCGCGACGGCATCGCAGCTCACCGTCCCGCCGCAACCGTCCGCGATCCAGCCGCACTCGACGCCGTTCTTCGCCGCGGCTTCCTCACAGAGGGTCGCGGTGGCCTTCGGGGTGCACGTCGTCGGGACACACTTGTTCGCTTGGCACGTCGCCGAGCTGGTGGAGCAGCCGAAGCTGGAGACGTCGTCGCAGCTCACCGTCCCGCCGCAGCCGTCCGGAATCGAGCCGCACTCGACGTAGTGACTCACCCTCGCCTCTCGGCAGAGAGTCTCGGTCGCCTTCGGGATGCACGTCGTCGGCGTCGGCGTCGTCGGCGTCGGCGCGACGCACTTGTTCGCCCGACATGTCGAGCCGGTCGCGCACGTGAACCCGGAGAGCTCGCTGCAATCGACGGCGCCACCGCAGCCGTCGGAGACGCGGCCACACTCGAGACCGTCGTCCGTCTTGGCAGCGAGGCAGAGCTCGCGAAGCGGGCGCGGCGTGCAGGTGGCGCCGGATCCGTCATCCGCCGTCGCCTCGTTCGGCGCGTAGACGGCCGTATCGTTGGCGAGCTCGTTCGAGCGAACCGGGATGAAGCCGTCGTTCTTCAGCGTCGTCGTCATCCGGACGCGGAACTGCATGTCGTTCTTGGTGCTCGACTGCTCGAGCACGCAGGCGCCCTTCTTGGCGGAGTCGTTCCAGCCGAGGAAGATCACGCTGTGGTGGCCCGGGTTGACGAGCGCATCCGCGGGGACGAGATCGTCGTACGAAGAGAGCTTCGAAGTCCCCGAGCCCGCCTTCCCGAATTCACGGGTCGTCTTGCCGGGCGCGCCGAGCTCGAAGCACATCGAGACGAAGCCCGAACAATCGGTCCGATAGCCGCCATGGCGGGCGCTCGAGCTGAAGGGAACGTCCTCGTCGAGCCACGCGAAGCCTCGGGTGATCACCGCACCGCGTGCGGCGGAGACGGTCGAGAGGATCTCCTCCCGCGTGTACGCGCACGGTCCCCAAGCCACGCTCGCCTCGTCCTTGGACATGTTCGAGGTGGACGAGCCCTGCTCTTCGTCGGTCGTAGGAGCGGCGCAGGCCGCGACCAGGAGGAGCGGGAGAGCAAGAAGGCGGCGCATGTCCGACGTTGGAGCACACAGTGTTCCAACGTCGGTATCGGTGGGTGCAAGCCCATTATCTCAATGGAATCGAAGGATTCGGTGAAGCACCGGAATCAATCGATGGCTGAAATTTCTCACGTGGCTGGATCTTCCACCCACGTCGCGGTGGTGCCTTACTTGCCCGAGAGGCCGCCGGCGAGCCTCCTCGCCTCGGCGATGCGTTTCTCGGGATCGCCGGCGCCCATCGTGACGCTGAGCCGACCACCGTCGATGCGCGTGCGGACGATCGGCGCGGCGTTGATGACACCGTCGAGGACGATGGCGAGACGGCGGCCGCGCCACGCGTCGGTCGCTTCGGCGAAGCGCTCCGCTCCGGCGGGGGCGAGGGTGATGGCGACGTAGATCTCGGGCACGCCGGACCGTTCGTCGACCGACGCCACTGCGTCGGTGATGTCATCGGTCGTCAGGATCGGCGGGCCGTCCCGGAGGACGAAGGTTCGCACGCCGTCGATCGTGCTCCTGTCCGTATCGGGATCGTAGTCTTCGGTGAGCTCGAATCCCCAGCGGTGCCCTTCGGGGAGGGGGTGGCGGCCGAGCCACGAATCCATGCGCGCGATGGCGGTGGACGGCGTCTCTCCGGGCCTCAGCTTCGTGGCGGCGAAGGTACGGCGCTCCTGTCGTGACGGGCCGACCGGCGCATTCTCGATGCGGATGTCGATGTCGGGCGCGTCGTGGTCGACGACGTGGTCGAGCACGTCGACGTCGTCATCGACGAACACGACGGCGAGGCTCGGGCGGGGCCCGTCGTGTGTCGGTCGCGAGGAGGACTTCGCGGCGCTCGCGACGGCGAAGACGATCGCGAGGGGCGCGAGGGCGGTGATGACGAGCCCCACCAACGCTCGCGAAGCGCTCCGCGCGGGCTCGACCGGCGCACCGTCGTCCGTCTCCACCGCGGCTCCGCGCTCGTCGCGCGCCGGCGCGTCTTCACCGAGGAGCAGATGGCGGAGGATCGCCGACGCGCGCGGGGCGTCGTCGGCGTGGACGAGGACCTCCGCGAACGCGTACGGCGCGAAGATCTGGAGGAGGCTGAGCACGTGTGCTCCTCGGACCTCGGTCCGAACGCCGTCGGCCTCGAGCGCCGCCCGCAAGACCGGCACCGCCGATTGGCGGCGCTCCTGCCAGATCGAAACGAACGCGGGAGATCGGCGCGCCACGAGCATGGCGCGACGTGCGTCCATCACGACGGCGACGACGAGCGCGCCGACGAGCGGCGTGGCGAGCTTCATGTGGAGCGCGCCGGCTGCCGCGGACGTGAGGACCATCGCGCTCAGAAAGAGGAGCGTAGGCGGAAGCGCCTGCCGGAGCGCGCGCCGACTCTCGCTCTCGGCTTCGCCGCGAGGAGCCCCGCCGAGACGCGTGACGAGATCGGCCATCTCGCGCGCACGATGCAGCAGGCGCGCGAACAGGTATCCGAGCCCCAGCACGAGCGCGAGATGGACGAGCGTGAAGAAGGCGTCGCCGCGCTCGAGGTACGCCTGGACCGGCTGGAGATCGCCGATGAACAGCGAGAGCGCCGCGGGGAGCATCAGGATCGACGAGGCGAGCGGCAGCGGCGCGATCGCGCTCGCGGGGATCGGCACGATCGGCTTCAGCGCGAGCGATCGTGCGTCGCGGTAAGGCGTCTTCGATGACGAGGACGACGACGACGACGACGACGACAGCGGCGAGGACGAGGACCGTTGAAGCGCGAGCCAGGTCGCGACGATCGGGACGGCAAGAACGACGAGGCCGCCCAACACTTGAAGCGGCGTGATCGAGCCCCATCGCATCGAGTGCGTGAGCTCGTCGAGCCCGCGCACGGTCGCGTCACCGAGCGCCTCGACGAGGCTGATCAGCAGGACCCCGTTGGCGATCCCGCGTCGCGTGATGAAGCCGGCCGCGAGGAAGCTGATGCACACGCCGCCGACGAGCGACGCCATCCTCGTGAGCGTCGGCGCGATGCCCACCGCGGTGACGACGCCGTCCGGTGCGAGGACCGACGTGGACGCGCCGAGCGCATCGAGCTGCTTGCTCATCGACCATGCCTGGAAGGTGGCGAGCACGAGGGCGAGCACGAGCGCGGCGCGGTCGAGCCTCGCGCGCCCTTCGGGGTTGGCGTGACGAAGGCGCGAGAGCCGCGGGACGATGAACGCGACGAGCTCCACGACGCCATAGGCCGCGATCACCGGCGTGAGTCCGAGCGCGAACATGCTCACGTTGCGCGTAGCGACGCCCGTCGAGTCGAAGAACGAACGCATCACGCCCCCGCGCGACAGTACGGCCGTGAGCGCGTTGCGATCGAGCCCGGGCAGCGTCACCATCGGCCCCGCGAACGCGACCGCGAACGCCGGCGCGAACGTCCAAATGAGGCGTGATGCCAGCGATGGCGTGTCGGGCCGATCGCCGCCGCCGGTCAATGACACCGGCGATCCCCAGCCGCCGCCTTCGTCTCGGCCAACATGCGCCGCATGGTACCAGACAGCGAAGTGCCGTTGCCGGCCGGCGACGCAGTCACGGCGGTGGCACTCGCAGCGAGGCGCGAAGCCCGTAGTGGTCCGAGAGCGGGACCAGCACCGGCCCCGCGTCGGGCACGTCGGCGCTCACGTTCGCCTCGATGAACGTCCGCTCGGTCGTGACGACGTCGTCGACGCCGAGGCCGCGCAGGAAGACGTGGTCGATCCATGCCTTGTTCGTGTCGTTGTTGTTCGGATTGTCACCGCAGTACGTGCACTGCGGCTCGAACCCGGCCGCGAGGGCGGGCGTCAGCTTCGACGTGAGGAGCTCGTACGTCCGAGGTCCCTCCGCCTCCACGGTGACGGTGTCCCCCTTCTTCACCTCCGGTCCGGTGTTGAAGTCGCCAAGCACGACGGCGATCCCCGGCCGCTGTTCGACGTAGGTCAGGAGCTTGCTTGCCTGGAGCCGCTGCTCCGCCTCCCAGCCCACGCGAGTCGTCGCGCCGGCGCCGTACTGCCCCGTGTAGGGGAACGAGAGACCATCGAAGATCGGCGTGAGGTGGTTGCAGTGCACGTCGATCGCGGCCCCGTTCGGCAGATCCGCGGTCGCGCGAAGGACGACGCGCCGGTTCCAGGTCCCCGGCAGCACGAGGTCGTCGACGTCGCGCAGCGGATACTTCGAGAGGATCATCACGCCGCTCGCGCCGTTGAAGCCGAGCCCCGCCTTCGGGTTGGTCGTGCACTCCTGCCGGATGGTCGCGAAGGTCTCGGTCGGAAGCAGCGGCGCGAGACAGCCGTAGCAGCGCGGGGCACCGACCACGAGCTCGGCGACGCGGTCCTGGCAGCTCTCGATGGCGCATGCGGTGCTCGTCGTGCGGCCATCCATCGAGCTCGGGATCGTGGAGCAGCTCGCGGCGAGGCATTCGAGCCCGCGCTCGACCCTCGCGACCGACGCTCCGGAGCAGGGCGGCGTCGTGAACGGCGGCGGGACGGCGCCGGTCTCATCGGCCGCGTCTTCGATGGGAGTATCGAGATCGTGGAGCCTCCGCGCGACGTGCGGGAACGTCGCCTTCGCCGCCGCCTCGATCGCGTCCTTGTCGGACTCGAACCATGCCTCCTGTAGGCAGACGATGTCGGCGTTCATCGCGCCGATCGCCTCGATCACCTTCGGCCTGCGCGCCGCCTCGTTCGGGACGAACGCGCCGGCGAGGCCGATGTTGAACGTCTCGACCGCGAGCTCCATCGGTGCGTCGGGCGCATCGACGAGAGCGGCGTCCGGCGCCGGCGTCGCGCCAGGCTCGTCATCGGAGGAGCATGCAGCGGTGGTGAGGAGCGCGGTGAGGGCGACGGCACCGACCGAACCGAAAAGAAGCAGCGGCAGACGCATCGCGAGGTCGTAGCGATCATCGCTTCACGGCGCAATGTGTCCGCCTCTCGTTCCTCGAGCTCCCGATCACGACGCCGGGTCCGCCGACACGCTCTGATGCATGCCTACAACGACACGACCGATCATGGGCGACGCGTGGGCATCAACCAGATGATCAGGGCGCGTGATCTCGATGCACGATCGCTCGAAAAACAAGGTCTGCTGCGGGTGGTTCGAGCGTTGCATTCGACGCGAGGCATGCGCACTCAGGTTTGGCTCGCAGCGGTGGGGATGGTCGTGGGGACGGCTTGCTCGGTGACGGAGGCGGAGCCGACGCCTGCGCCGGCAGCAGAGCAGGCGGCGACGCAGCCCTCTGCGCCGGCGCCGAAGCCGACGAACGAGACGATCGCGGATCCGACGCCGACGTCGGACGTACCGTCCGACCTACCGCCGCCGCCCGAGCCCGAGCCCGAGCCGGAGGAGCCGCTCTCGTGCGCGTCGATCGCGAAGCGGCCGCCGGCCGGCACCTTCACGATGTCCGACGCGACCGAGGTGCCGCCGGACGTGGTCGACGTCCACGTGGTCGTCCGCGAGACGCAGGGAACGAACCTCGAACCGCACGCGTACGTGCTCCAGGTGAACTTCACGACGACGGCGAACACGTGCCTCTACCAGCGGATCGGCGCGCACCTCCCGAAGACGAAGACGGAGTCGCTCAACGTCATGCGCTTCCTCACGGCGCCGACGGACGACCCGTTCCCGGTGGGTACGTATGAGGGCGTGGCCGGCAGCATCACCGGCAGCGAGTGCAAGGTGAATCCCGGGGGCTTCGAGGTCACCGGGTGGGGCCGGGGCAATTCGTGGACGGCGGGCAGCATTACGATCACGAAGCGCACGGCGACGGAGATTGAAGGCACCTTCGCGATCACCAACCGGATGAACGGCAACGCGCCGATCCGCACCGGCACGTTCCGCGCGCCGATCTGCCCGGCCAACGCGGAGCCGCCGACGGGCTGCTGTCTCTGAGCGCATCGCGAGGAGACTGCGGACGATCAGTCGACGAAGCGTCCTGCGCAGAGGGAGAACGGGAAGGTCTTGTCGCCGATCGCGCAGCGGAGGAGCCCGCTCGCTTCCTGCCGGTCACCGAAGATGGACGGAAGGCTGCCGTCCGGCGGCGCGCTCACGGCCGCGTCCGAGTACGACACAGCGAGGAGCTCGCGTTGCGCGGCGAGCGTCTCGCGATCGGCGAGCGTGACTCCGCGTCCACCGACGACGATCTGTTTGCCGTCGGGGCGGAGCGCCAGGACCGGACCGCCGGCGGCGTCCTTCTTCGGATCGTCGGGTCGATCGAACGCCCACGCGTAGAGGTCGCCGTTGGGCGCCGTCGCGACGATGCCTCCGCGATCGACGAGCATACGGCGCCTCGACACGAAGGCGACAGGGCGGGGGGTGGGGCCACGCGGGGGAGCGGAGGGTGGGCACGGCGTGGCGGCGAAGCCTCGCCGGTGAGGAGGCGGTCGCAGCGCCGCACGCGATCAGCTCGCGAGCAAGAGGACGGTAGTGCAACGCCTAAAGACGATTCGAGCTCGTGAGGCTGCTTGTTGCAGAGCGTGTCGTCGCCGCCGCACGCGACCACGATGCGCGCCATGAGGCGCAGGTTAACCCTTCACACCACCCGCGGTGAGGCCGCTGAGGAGTTGGCGCTGTGCGACATAAAACAGCGCCATGACCGGGACGCTCACGATGATCGCACCCGCCGCGAACGCGCCCCACTGCGTGTTGTACTCGCCGACGTAGGACTGCAAGACGACCGGGAGCGTGAAGGCGCTCTCGCGGCCGAGGAGCGTGGCGGCGAGGATGAACTCGTTCCATGCGCTCATGAACGCGAAGAGCATCGTCACCGAAATCGCCGGCCGCGCGGCGGGGAGCGCGACCTTCAGGAAGGCCTGCGTGCGCGTCGCGCCGTCGACCATCGCCGCCTCCTCGAGGTCGACCGGGATCGCCATGAAGGCGCCGCGGAGCTGGAAGACCGCGAAGGGCACGGCCGTCGCGGCGTAGACGAGGACGAGGCCGAGGCGCGTGTCGAGGAGGCGGAGCGCGTCGAGGATGAGATAGAGCGGCACCGCGCTCGCGACGCCGGGGAACATCTGCGTCAGCAGCATGCCGCGGAGGCCGGTGCGCTTGCCGACGAACTCGAAGCGCGCGAGCGCGTACGCGGCGGGCGTCGCGATCGCTACGGCGGTCGCGGCCGTCGCGAAGGACACGATGAGCGAGTTCGCGACCTGGCGCGCGAAGAGCCAGCGCAGCTCCGGATCGCCCGCGCCGGTGACGATGCGGAAGTTCTCGAGCGACACGTCGCTCATGCCGTGCGGGAGCGGGATCGCGCGCGGCTCGCTCGCGCCGGTGGGCGAGAGCGCGAGCGTGATGACCCAGAGCACCGGGTAGAGCGCGTACATCACGAAGGCGATGAGCACCGCGTGCACGACCGCGGACTCGAGGAGGCCCGTGCGCTTCGACTGGGCGCTCACGCCTTCGCCTCACTGCCACCGATGCGGCCGAGCGTGCGCGACATGAGCGCGAGGACGCCGAAGATGATCACGGCGTACGCCGCGGCGTAGCCGAGCTGCGCGTTGCGGGCGAACGCCCAGCGGTAGGCCTCGCTCACCAGGATGTCGGTCGTCCCGTCCGGCTGGCCGCCGGAGACGAGGTAGACGACGTTGAACATGTTGAACGTCCACACCGAGCCGAGCACGACCGCGGGGAGGAGGGTCGGCTTCAGGAGCGGGAGCGTGACGAGGCGGAAGGTCTGCCAGCGCGTCGCGCCGTCGACCTCGGCCGCCTCGAGGACGTCCTTCGAGATCGACGTGAGCGCGCCCATCACGACGACCATCATGAACGGGAAGCCGAGCCACACGTTCGTCGCGACGTTCGCCGCGAACGCGGTCGAGAACTTGGAGAACCACGAGATCGGCTCCGCGCCGAGCGCGACGAGGATCGCGTTGATCGCGCCGAACTGGCGGTGGAACATCCCCTTCCACGCGAGCGCGGTGACGTACGAAGGCACCGCCCACGGCAAGATGAGGAGCACGCGGTACGCGGCGCGGAGCTTGAGCATCGGGCGCGCGAGCGCGATGCCGAGGACGAGGCCGATCCCGACGTGGCCGATCACGTTGAGCACCGTCCACACCACCGTGACGAGGAGCGTGAGGTAGAACGAGCCGTTCGAGAGGAGCGGCTTGCCGCGCGCGGTCAGGATCTCGACGTAGTTCGCGAGGCCGACGAAGCGCGCCTGATCGCGCGGGCCGGCGAAGAAGCTCGTGATCGCGCCCGCGACGAGCGGGAGCACGACGAGGACGAAGATCACGAGCGCGGCGTGGAGCACGTACTTGTACGCGGGCTTGCCGGCGCGGAATTCGCGCGCGAAGCCGGGGGCGCGGACGCGGCGCACGACGCCGAACGCGGCCGCGAGGAGCACGAGGCCGACGACGACGAGGAGCGGCGCCGGCGACTCCGCCGCCTTCGGCTCGCGCATCACGTCCTCGTAACGCGCCTTCGCCTCCGCGAGCGCGTCGCGCGGCGTCGCGGCGCCGCGGATCACCTTGCGGATCGCGTTCTTCACCGGATCCCAGACCGGGTTCATCGCGGTCGAGACCGGGATCGGGATCGCGCCAGGCACCGCGTCGTGGAACGCGCGCAGGATCTCGAGCTGGCGGTTCGGCTTTCCGTCGTCCTCGAGCGCCCAGTACGACCGCGTCGCGACGACCTGCTTGCCGATCGTCGCGCGCTCGAACGCGGACGCGTCGCTGCCGAACGAACGCGCGAGCGCGCGCGCGTCGGCGCTCTTCGCGCCCTCCGGCGTGAGGAACGCGCCGTCGACGGTGAGGAAGGGACGCATCGGTCCGACGCCGGCGATGGTCGGGAGCGGCGTGACGCGGTAGTCGAGGTCGTCCTTGAGATCGGCCGCGAGCCAGGGGCCGCTCATCACCGCGCCGGCCTTGCCGGAGGCGAAGAGCTGCTTCACGAGGTCGCCGCTCGCCTCCTCCGGCACGACGCCCGACCCGACGAGCTCCTTCGCCATGAGGAGCGACTTCTCCGCGGCCTCCCCTTCCATCGCGAAGCCCCCCTCGACCTGGGGGTCGAACATCTTGCCGCCGTAGGCGTGGAGGAAGGAGGCGTGGAAGTATTCGCTCTCCGCCTCGTACGCGAGCGGGAAGACGCCGTGGCCGAGCTGGCCCTTCTTCGCGACGATCTCCTCGAGCGTCTTCGGCGGCGCGGTGTAGAAGCGCGGGTTGTAATAGAGCGCGACGCACTTGCTCGCGAGCGGCACCGCCCAGCGCTTGCCGCGGAACGTGATCGACTCGACCGTGATCGGCTCGTAGCGCGCGAGCTCGCTCTCCGGCAGGGCATCGCCGGCCTCGCCGATGAGCTGATGGAGCACGTACTCGCCGATGCGGTTGTGCGGGCCGAGGAACACGTCGGGCCCGTTCCCGCGCGGGATCGCGGCTTCGAGCTTCGCGATGTACGCCTCGTACGGAATGAAGAGCGAGGTGACCTTGACGCCGCGCTCCTGCTCGAAGCGAAGGACCGCGAGCTTCAGCGCCTCTTCTTCGCCGCCGCGGTACGGATGCCAGAGCGTGACGCCCTTCGGCGGCTCGCCGCAGCCGAGGGCGACGACGACGAGCGTGACGAGGAGCGCGAGGAGCTTACGCATCCAACGCGCGGTCGGTCTTCGCGTCGAAGAGGTGGATCGCGGACGGCGCCGCCGCGAGCGGGATCGTCGCGCCGCTCTTGAGGTCGCGCGCGTCGGCGGCGTCGAGGCGCGTGATGAAGGTGGGCCCCGACGAGCGGAGCCAGCCGTGCGCGAACGCCTCCGAGCCGAGCGCCTCCACGATCTCGACCTTCAGCTCCGCGATCGCGATCGCGTCCTCGCCGCGCGCAAGGCTCATGTCGTGCGGGCGGACGCCGATCGTCACGTCGCGGCCATCGGTGAGCGCGTCGCCGAAGCGCTCCTCGTCGACGCGCGCGCGGACGCCGCCGCCTTCGGCGTAGAAGCGACCCGCGTCCGCCACGAGCTTGCCGGAGAGGAGGTTCATCTGCGGCGAGCCGAGGAACGTCGCGACGAACTTGGTCTTCGGGCGCTCGTAGATCTCGAGCGGGGGGCCCTTCTGCTCGACGTAGCCGCCGTTCAAGACCCAGAGCGTGTCGGCGAGCGTCATCGCCTCGACTTGATCGTGCGTGACGTAGAGCGTCGTCGCGCCGATGCGGTCGTGGAGGCGGCGGATCTCGACGCGGACCTCGGCGCGGAGCGCGGCGTCGAGGTTCGAGAGCGGCTCGTCGAAGAGGTACATGTTCGCGCGCCGCACGATCGCGCGCCCCATCGCGACGCGCTGGCGCTGGCCGCCGGAGAGCTGCTTCGGCAGGCGGTCCATCAGCTTCGCGAGCCCCAACATCGCGCTCGCTTCTTCGATGCGCTCGTCGATCTCGGACGCGGCGGTGCCGCGCAGCTTGAGCCCGAACGCGAGGTTGTCGCGCACGGTGAGGTGCGGGTAGAGCGCGTAGCTCTGGAACACCATCGCGATGTCGCGGTCGCGCGGGGGGAGCTCGGTGACGTCCTTGCCCGCGATCGTGATCGTGCCCTCGTCGGTCTCCTCGAGCCCCGCGACGAGGCGGAGGAGCGTCGACTTCCCGCAGCCCGACGGGCCGACGAGCACCGCGAACGAGCCCTCGGGGATGTCGAGGTCGACGCCGCGGAGGATCGGCGTGTTGCCGAACGCTTTCTTGATCCCACGCGCCGCGCAGCGGAGCGGCTTCGGCGGCGGGGGCGCCGCGACCTCGGGACCGCTGTCGGCGCTCTCCGGCTTCTTCGGGGTCTTGCCCGTCTGTTCGACCGCCTCGGACATCCGTCGCCCCTTTTACCAGCGACTCGTCACCGCGAAGTCGCCGGGTCGGCGTACGTAACTCACTTTGGAGTGACGTTCGAGCGCTTTTGTCCTGGACGGAGCGATCTTTTGTGTCACAGCAGGCGCGTGAGGTTCGTGACGCTGTGTGTCGTCGGCCTCCTCGCTGCCTGCAGCGCGGAGGACGCGGCCCTTCCGGCGTCATCGTCCGACCTCACAGAACCTTCCTGCGCGCGGCCCGGCGTCCACACGGCGCCGGCCGCGCTCGCAGCTTCCTTCCCTTCGGACGCGGAGATCCGCGCCGCGGGCGGGACGCCCTTCGAGGACGGCGATCGCGTCGTCTTCGCCGCGCGCGGTCCCGGGCCGTGGGCCGTCGCCGGCTCGTTCAACGGGTGGCAGCCGTCGCTCGCGCTGCGGAACGTGAGCGGTGACCTGTGGCTCGGCGAGGCGTCCATCCCGCGGACGCAGAGCTTCGAGTACAAGCTCGTGCGCGGCGGGCGCTGGCTCGAAGACCCGCTCGCGCGCAACGTCGTGTGGGACGGCATCGATCGCGGCTTCGGCGCGCGCGGCGAGATGAACGCGGTCGGGCATCCGAGCGCGATCCCCACCTGGAGAGGACGCACCGTCGCGCTCGGGCGCGTCGAAGGGCACGAGGTCTGGGTGCACTACCCCGCGCGGTACGACGCGGAGAGCTGCGTGAAGCTCCCGTCCGTCATCATTCATGACGGCATGGAGTCGCTCACCCGCGGCGCCTTCGCCGAAGCGGCGGACCGCCTCTACGCCGCGCGCCCCGAGCTCTCCGCGGTGCTCGTCTTCGTCGGGCTCCCGTCGCAGGAGGTCCGCATGGCCGAGTACACGGTGTACTCGCCGGGCTCGGAGGGCGATCGCTACGTCGGGTTCCTCGCGCAGGAGCTGTGGCCGCGCGTTCGCGCGGAGGCGCGCGTGTGCACCGCGCCGGCGGCGCGCGGCATCGCGGGGGCGTCGCTCGGCGGGCTCGTCTCGACCTACGCGGGCTTCGAGCACCCGGAGTCGTGGGGCTGGGTCGGCTCGCAGAGCGGCTCGTATTTCTGGGCCGACGACGCGATGATCCGGCGCGCGCGCGAGCTGCCGGCGCGGCCGCTCCGCGTCTACCTCGACTCGGGCTGCCCCGACGACAACTGCGCGCCGACGGATCGGCTCGCGTCGGTGCTGCGCGACAAGGGCTACG
The DNA here is from genome assembly GCA_019637155.1 of Labilithrix sp. Classification (NCBI taxonomy): domain Bacteria; kingdom Pseudomonadati; phylum Myxococcota; order Polyangiales; family Labilitrichaceae; genus Labilithrix; species Labilithrix sp. The sequence continues at coordinate 55,973 of JAHBWE010000032.1, forward strand.
ACTTCGTCCGCGTCCGCGAGGATGGCGGCCGCCACGACTGGGCGTTCTGGCGCGACCGCCTCGCGGGCATGCTCACGCACTTCCGCGACGGCCAGACGACCTGCGATTGAGCGGGCGGCCTCTCAGGCTGGCGGTCCGCCGCCGGCCTCGTCGATCCCGGCGCGGGCGAGCGGCGCGGCCGTGTTGCGCGAATCGATCGGCGCGATCGTGCGCGGAAACAGGGATCGCACGCGAGCGCGGATCGCGCGTCGTCCATCGTTCGGGTGATGGCACGTCCGTCGCTCCATCGGGGCGCGATGCTGAAGCCCCACTCCTCGACGGCCGCCGCGTGCGTCCTCCTCACGATCGCGGCGGCGTGCGCTCCGCCGGCGAAGCTCGAGACGCGCGAGACGCGATCGGCCACCCTCGCGTCGCCGCGCGAAGAGGCGCCCGAGATCCCCGCCGCGATCGACATCCAGCCCGCGAACGGGACCACGTTCGGAGGCCGCACCGCCGAGCGCGCGGTCACGTTCAGCGGGTTCGCGACCGGCGCGGGCGTGACGATCGAGGTGCAGGTCCTCCGGAGCCCGACCGTCGCGATCGCCGACACGAGCTGGGTCACCCTCGCGACGACGGTGACGGAGGCGACGCCGACGACCTTCAACGATCCGACGCCCATCTTCCGCTGGCGCGTCACCGCGACGCCGGGGAGCACGCGCTGGCCGCTCGGCGGGCTCATGCGCTTCCGCACGATCGCGACCGACGCCGCGGGCCGCAAGACCGCGCTCCCGTTCTTCGACGAAAGCGCCGGGCTCTGCGTCGAGCGCCTCCGCGCGCGGTCGTGGCGCGAGGTCCTTGCACAATGCAAGAGTCCCTTCAGCCCCGACCTCGGCGGACCGATCACGAACCAGACGCGCGCGGCCGCGATCGTCTCGACCGGCCGCGAGCCCGGCAACGCCGGCTTCACGCCGCCGTACCTGAACCGGAAGGGTGAGATCACGGTCGAGGACACGAAGGCCTACTACGCCGCGATCGACGCGCCCGCGACGCTCGACGAATACAAGGAGCGCTTCGGGTTCGGGGAGAGCCGCGGCGAGGTCGAGACGACCTTCTTCAACGCCGGCGACCTCGGCATCGGGCGCGAGATGCACTGCCTCGAGAGCAAGGACGACGTGCTCGCGTGTTACGTCACGAACTACGGCGTGGACGCGGACGGCGCGCCGCTCTTCAACGGCGATCCCGACGCCGCGCTCGACGACGCGATCGCGCGGCGGAACGGCTTCGCCACCGTCGCGATGGCGAAATTCGGGACGAAGTACAACGACCCGCGCGGCAACGACGTGCAGTTCTTCGTCTACGGCGCGGACGGCGCGCTCGCGAACGAGGCGCAGCTCGACTCGACCGGGCAGAACAAGTCGATCCCGAACAACTGCACGAACTGCCACGGCGGCCGCTACGACACGCGGACGCGGAGGCTCACCGGCTCGACGTTCCTCCCCTTCGATCCGGAGGCCTTCCTCTTCTCCGAGCGCCGCGGCCTCGGGTTCGCGGACCAAGAGCGCGCGCTGAAGACGACGAACGAGATGATCGCGCGCGCCGGCGCGCCTCCCGTCGCGGTGCAGCTCGTGAGCGGGTTCTACGCGGGGCGATCGACCAACCTCGACTTCATCCCCGCGGGCTGGAGCGGCGACGAGGAGTCGAAGCTCCTCTACCGCGAGGTCTACAAACCGTACTGCCGCACGTGCCACGTCTCGCAGGTCGGGGACTACGCGTTCATGCGGATCGAGGACTTCAAGCTCGAGGCCGCGAAGACGATCGAGAGCGTGTGCGACGACAACCAGATGCCGATCGCGGAGACCACGATGGCGGCGTTCTGGAACAGCCCCGCGCGCGCGTACCTCGTCAACGCGCTCGGCGTCTCCACGCCGTGCGCGCCGAAGGGGGCACGATGAGGGCGGCGGTCTTCGGCGCGCTCCTCGTCGCGAGCGCGAGCTACGCCTGCTTCGAGCCGCCGCCTTCGATCCGGACGAGCCGCGACGACCTCGTCGAGGAGGAGGTGGACGACGACGTCGTCGAGGAGGACGCGACCGAGCCGCCGCAAGAGACCGCGCCGCCGCCGGAGATCGAGGACCGGCCCGCGCCGGAAGAGCCGCCGCCGCCCGACGCGTTCACGAACGCGAGCCCGTACGTCGCGCTCACGACGCAGGAGAGCAAGCGCCGTCACGGCGGCACGGCGAACGCGGGCAAGGACTGCATGAATTGCCACCTCCCCGGCATGGGCGCGCCGCCGTTCGCGATCGGAGGCACGGTGTACTCCACCGCGACCTCGAAGGCGGGCGCGCCGGAGGTGCAGGTCCGCATCGTCGATCCGAGCGGCGCGGAGATCGCGCTCGTCGGCACCGACTCGTCCGGCAACTTCTGGCTCCCCGGCAGGCGCCCGATCCCGCCCGGCTCGCGCGTCGCGATCCGAGACGGCACGCAGGTGCGCGCGATGGCGGGGACGATCGGCAGCGGCGCCTGCAACCAGTCCGGCTGCCACGTCCCGAACCGTCCGATCTGGCTCGGCGAGTAGGCGCCTCAGCCGAAGAGGTCGCGGAGCTTCTCCATGAAGCCTTTGCGGAGCGGCGTCACCTCTTCGCCGAGCTCCTTCGCGAGCTCCTCGATCAGCTCGCGCTGGCGGGGGGTGAGCTCGTGCGGGATCTCGACCGCGACCTCGACGCGTTGATCGCCGCGACCGATGCCGCCGCGGCGCGGCATGCCCTTGCCCTTGATGCGGAGCGTGGTGCCCGGCTGCGTGCCGGCGGGGACGCGCAGCTTTCCCTTGCCGTCGAGGGTGGGCACCTCGACCTCGGCGCCGAGCGCGACCTGGGTGAAGGTCAGCGGCACGGTGCAGAGGACGTCGTCGCCCGCGCGCTTGAAGAAGAGGTGCGGCTGGACCTTGATCTCGAGGTGGAGATCGCCGGCGGGTTTGTCGGAGCGCGATCGATTGCCGGCGGCGCTCACGACGCGCGTCGCGCCGTGCTCCACGCCGGGCGGGATCGTCACCTCGATCGTGTTCTCGGTCGTGATGAGGCCGGTGCCGCGGCAGCCGGTGCACGGCGTCGTCACGGTGGTGCCGCGCCCGCGGCAGCGCTGGCAGACGCGCTCGACCGCGATCGGGAGGATGCCTTGCTGGAAGCGCACGCGGCCGCGGCCGTTGCACGCGCTGCACGTCTCCGGCTGCGAGCCCGGCGCGGAGCCGCTCCCGCGACAGTCACCGCACGGCGTGATGCGGTCGTACTTCATCGTCTTCGTCGTGCCGAAGGCGGACTCCTCGAAGGTGATCTCGAGCTCGCGCTGGAGGTCGCCGCGATCGCCCTTGCCGACGCCGAAGACGCCGAGCAGATCGCCGAGGATGCCGTCGACCGCGATCTCGCTGAAGTCGACGACGCCGCCGGCGAACGGGCCGCTCGACGCGAACGGCGAGCCCGGCTCCTCCGCGCGGTGGCCGAAGCGATCGTACATCGCGCGCCGCTGCGGATCGGAGAGGACCTGGTACGCGGCGTTGATCTCCTTGAAGCGGAGCGCCGCCTTCGGATCGTCGGGGTTGCGATCGGGGTGGTGCTGCGCGGCGAGCTTCCGGAACGCCGTCTTCACCTCGTCCGGGCCCGCCGATTTGGCGATACCCAACGTCTCGTAGTGGTCGCGCGTCGCCGACATGATGAGGACCACCGGACGGTAGCACGGGGAGCGCCGCGCGCGGGGCTGTGCTAGCTACGCGCCCGTGCGAGCGCCGCCGGTCTACCACCGCCTCTCCGCGACGGAGCAGCGAGCGTTGCTCACGCGCGTCGTCGAACGGAGCCGCGCGAAGAAGGGCGCGCCCGTGCCGCTCGTGGTCTTCGACCTCGACGGGACGCTCATGGACAACCGCCCGCGCACGGCGCTCATCCTGCAAGAGCTCGCGGCGGAGCTCCGCGCGGAGGCGCACTCGAGCGCGGACCTGCTCGCCGCGACGAAGGTCGAGGACATCGCCTACCTCCTCCGCGAGTCGCTGAAGATCATCGGCGTCGAGCACGCGGAGCTGGTGGAGCGCGCGGAGTCGTTCTGGCGCGATCGCTTCTTCAGCGACGCGTACTTGAAGCACGACGTCGCGATCGCGGGGGCGGTCACGCTCGCGCAGGCCTGCTACGCCGCCGGCGCGACGCTGGTCTACTTCACGGGCCGCGACCTCCCGCTCATGAGCCTCGGCTCGTTCCAGAGCTTGCGCGATCTCGGGTTCCCGATCGGGGTGATCGGCACCGAGCTCGTGTGCAAGCCCGACGCGAAGATCCCGGACGAGCATTTCAAGCGAGAGGAGGCGCCGAAGCTGGCGCGCATCGGCGAGGTCGTCGCGACGTTCGACAACGAGCCTGGCAACTGCAACGCGTTCCTCGAGCTCTTCCCCGACGCCGAGAACGTCTTCGTCGACACGCAGCACCTGCCCGGCGCGCCCGCGCTCGCGGCGAAGGTCCACGTCGTACCGGACCTCTCGATGTGAAGGCGCACGTCCTCTCGCTAGGCCTCGTGCTCCTCGGCTGCTCGCTCTTCGGCTGCACGCTCCTCGGCTGCACGCGGTCCACCACGGCCGAGCCGACGAAGGGCGAGAGCCCGCAGGCGAGCGCGCAGCCCGCGCCGCTCGGGACCGCGACCGCGCCGGCGAGCGGCAGCCCGGTCGCGCTCGTCGAAGGAGGACCGCCGCCCGCGCCGATGCGTGGCGACGAGCCGCTCCCGGCCGACAGCCTCTCGAAGGAGGGCCCCGGCTACACGCTCTCGGCGGTGTTCCGCTTCCTCGATCTCGTGGGCCCGCAGCGCGCGCCGGAGGTGAACGCGGCCGGCATCGACGCGGCGCGGAGGTCGACGGAGCCGCGGATGGCGATCGAGCTCGGCGCCGCGCGGATGCGGCTCGTCTTCTCGCAAGGCACGGTGCTCCCCGACGAGACGGAGGTCCGCTCGCGCGCCGATCGCTACGGCCACGTCCTCGTCTGGCCCGGCGCGGCGACGTACCGGCCGCTCGCGCCCGGGGCGCTGCGAGCGCTCCTCGGCGAGCGCCGCCTCGACGTCGCGCCGATCACGCCCGCCGACGTCGTCACGAAGGGGGAGCAGGGCCGGCGCATCGGGATCCGCACGCGCAAGGTCGAGGTGACGACGCGCGCGGCGAAGGCGGAGATCGAGGTCGGCAAGCTGGAGGGGCTCGCGGAGGGCGGGGTCCTGCTATGTCGTGCGGTGCTCGACCTGCTCAGCGCGCCGCCGAGCACGCCGCTCTGCGCGCTCGACGAGCTCCCGGTCCGCGCCGAGATGCACTGGACCGGCTACGGCGCGTTCGTCTTCGAGGTCACCGCGTCGCTCCAGAAGAAGGAGATGCCGGTGGCGCCGCTGCTCGTCCCGCCGCAGGACGCGACCTTCGCGACCGCGCCGCTCCCACGCGGCGGCGTCACGCCGATGCTCTCCGCCGCGGAGCTCGGTGCGCTCCGCAGCGCCGACGTCGACGTGCCCCCCGTCCCCGGCGCGACCGACGCCCTCACGGTCGCGAACTCCACCTTCGAGCTACGCCTCCTGTATCTCGACGGCGTCGCGGTCGCGTGGGCCGCCCCCGGCGCCCGCAGCGAGGTCCGCGGCCTCAAGCGCGGCAAGTACGTCGCCCAGTGGCGCACCTTCCTCGGCGACAGCGTCGAACCCCCCGTAGCCCAGACCGTCCCCGGCATCGCGCAGGTAGGCACGCCGGAGACGGCGAAGTAGCGACGCGGGTCCGCTGCGCGGTCGTGATCACTCGTAGTCTTCCTTCGTGAACTCGACGTCGCCGGTGCCCGCCGCCTCCGCGCGGGCGCGGAGGGTCTCGACGATGCCGGTGATGACGTCGAGGCGGGTCGTGGGGAGGTAGTACTCGTCCTCGTCGACCTCCGGCATCGCGGCGAGGCGTTGCTCGATCTCTTCGCGCTCGCCGGGGTCGAGCACGAGGTGGGCGTTCCAGCCGGGCTCGTCCTCCATCGAGACCGCCTCGCGGCCCATGCCGAGCGGATTGAATGCAAGATACACGTTCGTGAAATAGAGGCGCCAGCCGCCGTAGTCGCCCTCCGCCCACCACTCGGCGCGGAACGACTGGCGCATCACCTCGCCGAGGTAGGCGCCGATCGCGGGGGCGATGACCTCGATGCTCTCGGGGCGCTCGCGGTAGGCCTCGCGTGCGTCGCGCACGTATTGATCGAGCAGGCTCAACGTCTCGGGCGTGCCGTCGAGGGCGACCTTGTACTTGCTCGCGACGTAACGCATGCACGCGGCGCAGAGCTCCGCGACCGCGGGTGGCGGAGGAGGAAGCGGGCCCGGCGCGGCCGCGGCTTCCTCGACGGTTAGCGCGCTCTTTCCATTGGTGTGGCCGTTCTCGTTGCCCATGCGTGACCGAGAACCATAAATCCGCTTCACGAAAGGAGAAAGTCGGACTAGCGTGTGAGGTCCATGCGCATCGGTATTTTCAGCGACATCCATGCGAACTTGGAGGCCCTCTCGGCGGTCCTCGAGGCGTATCGGAAGGAAAATATCGACGTCTACTACTGCCTCGGCGACACCGTCGGGTACGGCGGCTCGCCGAACGAGTGCGCCGATCTCGTACGCGACCTCGCCAAGGTCACGATCCTCGGCAACCACGACGCGGCCGTCTCCGGACGCATGGACTACTCGTACTACTACGAGGCCGCGCGGCACGCGCTCGACGTCCACGCCGCGATGATCTCGCCGGAGAACATGCAGTGGCTGAAGGGGCTCCCCTACCAGCACAAGCTCGACGACGTCGACGTGCTCCTCTGCCACGGCTCGCCGGTGCGCCTCGAGGAGTTCGAGTACATCTTCGCGCCGGAGCAGGCGCGCGAGTGCCTCCCGCTCTGGGACAAGCTCGGGCACATCACGCTCATCGGGCACTCGCACCTGTGCAAGGTGTTCGCGCTCACGAAGACGAGCGTGGAGGAGATGCCCGCCGTCGACTTCGAGCTCGCGCCCGACCGCAAGTACATCGTCTCGGTCGGCTCCGTCGGTCAGCCGCGCGACTTCGACAACCGCGCGAGCTTCACCGTCTACGACTCGGACAAGAAGCGCTTCGAGTTCAAGCGGATCGAGTACGACATCGAGCTCGCCGCCGACAAGGTGCTGCGCGCCCGCCTCGAGCGGAACTTCGCGCACCGCCTCTTCATCGGCGTCTAGCTAGCCTAGCCGCCGTCGGGCGGGTTCGGGTTCGCGCCGATCTGACAGCGCTTGGCGGCGTTGCAGTGGGCGTCTCGCTCTTGGTTCTCGCACGGCGTGCACGAGGAGCCGCCGGAGCTCGAGCTCGCCGAGATGCACGCGACGAGACGGGTGGTCTTGTCCCGGCTGTAGTCCCCGTTGTCCTTCGACGCGATCGCGGCGTTGTTGCACTGGCACTGCGTCTGCTGGCAGGCCGGCCCCTCGTAGATCGCGGTGCAGTCGCTGTCGCGCTCGCACGACTGATCGTAGTCGCTCGCGCGGAGGTCCTCCGGCGGCGGCGTCGTGGGGGCGCCGGAGGTGGAGGTCGTGGTGCTGCTCGAGCCCGGCGGGGCTCCCTCGTCCCCGCGGTTGCCGACCTGCGCGCCTTGGCCGCCGGTCGTGGCGATGCCTCCGTACTGGTCACCGTTCTCTCCGCCTTGATCGGCGCTCCCCGGTCCGCCGACACAGGCGACGACGAGGACGATGCTTCCGGCGGCGGCACAAACGGAGAGGGCGTGGCGCATGACGGTCATTGTCTCGCTCCTCCGGCGCGGAGGCAAAATGTCGGCGCAACCGACCAGATGTCGCCGCAAACCCGCCAGTCCGTCGGGCGTACATCGGCGAGCAGCGCGCGTCCTACGGCTGCGAGCGGGGTGCCGGGGGCAGAGCCCCCGGCGTTGAAGTGACGTCGCGCGCCCACGTCGTCACGTCGATCGTGAACGGCTGCTGCCGGATGCCGTTCGTGATCGTGCCCTCGACGCGGAACGAGACCGGAGCCCCGCGCTTCGGCTCCGCCTCGAACCGCGTCACCTTGCAGTCGCACGCCGCCGGCGGCGAGACGAACGGCGCGTCGGCGGGGAGGACGAGCTCCAGCTTCTGGACCGTCGCGCGCTTGCCGTCGCCGAGGAGCGCCGCCGCGACGCGCGCGCGCTTCTGCGGGATCGCGGCGATGCGCGAGGTCTCGCTCTCGATCAACGAGCCGAGCTCGATGCGCGTCCGCTCGCGCGCGGTCACGAGGACGACGCCTTGCGCGACGAGCTCGCCGATGTCGGTCTCGGGCACGACGCCCGCGTCGGTGCCGGCGCCGGCTTCGACGCCGGCGTCGCTCGGGAGCGCGAGCGTGAGCGTGGCGCGCGTCGCGGGGAGCTTCTCGAGGCCCTCGAGCGGCGTGGCGAGGACGTTGCGCCAGCGCGTGAGCTCGCGCACGCACGACGCGCGCGGGTTGGGGAGCAGCACCTCGCAGTGCTTCGGATCGCGGAGGACCAGCGCCTCGCACGTCGCGCGCGCGCTCGCGAGCGGCTCCGCCGCGCAGAGGCGCTGGTCACGCGCGGCGATCGCGACGCACGAGGCGACGCGGCCGCGCGCCGGCAGCGCCTCGAACTGGAGCGGGCACTGATCGGGCGCCTCTGCGATCATCGCGATCCAGCTCACGCACTGCCGCCGGAGCGACGCGGGCCCGATCGCGTCGCACGTCTCGCGCTTCTTGTCCTTCGCCGCCTCGAGGAGCCGGCACGCGTCGCGGAGCAACGTGTCGTAGCCGATCGCGCCGATCGCGTCGCCGACGAGCGGATCGAGCTTCGCGCGCTCGTTCACGCACGTGTCGAGGTTCACGAACCGATCCAGCTCCGCCTTCAGATCGCCGGGCGGCGCGGGCGGATCGATCGCGAGCTGGCCCTCGCCGAGGAGACCGGCGTCGAGCCCCGGGATCTCCGCCTTCGGAGGCGGCGGCTCGGACGGCGCCTCCTTCGGCTTGTCGTCACACGCGGCGAGCAAGAACGCCGCGAGCGCGAGTCGCTTCAGCGGAGCGAGCACCGGATCTCGTGCGAGGTGATCACGATCGTGTCGCCGTCGGCGAGCGCGCGGCGCGTGATGCGCTCGCCCGCGACGTAGACGCCGTTCGTCGAGCCGAGGTCGACGATGTACCAGGCGGATCCGACGCGCTCGATCGCGGCGTGCTGGCGCGAGACGTTCGGATCGTCGAGCCGGAGGTCGGCCTGCGTCTTCGAGCGGCCGAGGAGGAAGCGATCCTTGTCGACCTCGACGCGCTGGCCGCGATGCATGAGCACGAGCCGCTTGGGCGCGCTCGGGTTCGAGCCGGTGTCGCGGAGGCGGGCCGGGTTGCTCCCGCTGTCGCGCAGCGGATCGCGCGCGGGCGGCGGCGGCGCGCCGAAGGGCGGAGGCGCGGTGACCGGCGGCGCGAGCGGGCGCGAGCCGGGTGGCGGGAGCGGGCGCGTCGCGCGCGGGTTCATCGGTCCGGTCGGCACCGGCCGCTGGATCGCGGCAGGGACCGGGGGCTGGAGCGGCTGGATGGGCGTGGCCGCGCTCGGGTTGTTGCGGAGGTAGCGCGGCGTCGTGCGGGACTCTTCTCCCGGCTCGCGGATGTCGTCGTACGCGGGGCGGCCCGCAGCCGGGATCGGGCGCGTGGGCTCCGGCGGCGTGGGTCGCCGGATCGCGTCGCGGGTCTCGGTGCGCGCGAGGTCGCTGTCTTCCCAGCCCGCGTTCGAGTCGAACGAAGGCGCGCGCCGCGGCGCCGGCGCCGGCGGCATGTACGAGCGATCGAGATCGGAGAGGCCGGGCGCGTCGTGGGTCTCCTCGAGCGGGTCGCGATCGTGCATCGCGGGCGAGGCCCAGCGATCGGGCTCCGGCTCGGGGGGATCGTCCTCGACGTGGTAGCCGCGCGCTTCGGCGTAGGCCTCCATCGCCTCGCCGATGAGCTGATCGATGGACGCACCTTGCTCGCGCGCGAGCTGCTCGAAGGTCTGCCAGACCATTTCGCGCGACTGGAAGGTCCGCTGGTGCGAACGACGCTGCCCGTTGAGCCAGCGCTGGAGCCGTGCCTCGTCCACCTCGCCAACATCGTAGGGGGTCCATGGAAAGACCGTGGCAAAATATGATCGTCATGCTCGTCGTGCACCGGTCCGCGGTCGTCCTGCTCGCGCTCGCGTCGTGCAGCAGCGATCCCGAGGAGATCGACGATCCGGACCTGACGCCGATCACGACGAACCCCGACGGCGTTCCGTACCCGACCGATCACCTCGGCGGGCGTGAGCGGAGCCCGCTCCGGCCCGGCGATCGGATCCCGCCGTACACCTTCCGCGGGTACCGCGACGGCGATCGCTCGAAGGGGCTCCAGCCGATCGGCATCGCGGAGTACTTCGACCCCACGCAGTCACGGCACAAGGTCCTCCACGTTCAGCTCGCCGCGACGTGGTGCGGCATCTGCTCGGCGGAGCTGACGGCGACCGTGCCGGTGACGAAGGAGCTGAACGCGCGCGGGATCGCGCTCCTGCAGGTCGTGGTCGCCGGCGCGACCGCGAGCGCGGGGCCGTCGCAGGCGGAGCTCGACGGATGGGTCGATCGTCACGGATCGAACTTCCACACCGCGATCGACGTGGGCGCGCGGCGGCTCGGCGCGATCGGGGTGAACGGCTCCGCGATGCCGCACGATCTCCTCATCGACACGCGGACGATGGAGATCCTCGACTCTTCGCTGGGCGCGCCGCTCGACGTCGCGAAGTACGGGCAGGATGGACTTGATTTCGTTGAGAAAAACCCTCCTTCAACGTACTGAGCAAGAGGCTCCTTGACACTGAACAGAAGGACAGTATAGTCTCTCGACCATGGAAGAGAAGAACCGTCAGAAGGCGATCGAGCTCGCCGTCAGCAGCATCGAGAAGGAGTACGGCAAGGGCTCGATCATGCGTCTGAAGGACGGCGAGTCCGTCATCGGCGACGTCGACGCGATCCCGTCCGGTTCGATCGGCCTCGACATCGCGCTGGGCATCGGCGGCTACCCGAAAGGCCGCATCATCGAGGTCTACGGACCGGAGTCGAGCGGCAAGACCACGCTCACGCTCCACGCGATCGCGAACGTGCAGAAGGCGGGCGGCGTCGCGGCGTTCATCGACGCGGAGCACGCGCTCGATCCCGCGTACGCGCGGAAGCTCGGGGTGAAGACCGACGAGCTGCTCGTCTCGCAGCCGGACTACGGCGAGCAGGCGCTCGAGATCGCGGACATGCTCGTCCGCTCGAACGCGGTCGACATCATCATCGTCGACTCGGTGGCGGCGCTCGTTCCGAAGGCGGAAATCGAGGGCGACATGGGCGACAGCCACGTCGGCCTCCAGGCGCGCCTGATGAGCCAGGCGCTCCGCAAGCTCACGGGAACGGTGGCGCGCTCCAACTGCCTGCTCGTCTTCATCAACCAGATCCGCATGAAGATCGGCGTCATGTTCGGCTCGCCCGAGACGACCACCGGCGGCAACGCGCTCAAGTTCTACGCGTCGGTCCGCCTCGACATCCGGCGCATCGGCCAGATCAAGGAGGCCGCGTCGGGCGACAAGAAGGATCCCGTCGCGATCGGCAACCGCACGCGCGTGAAGGTCGTGAAGAACAAGATGGCGCCGCCCTTCCGCGAGGTCGAGTTCGACATCCTGTACGGCCACGGCATCTCGAAGGCGGGGGACCTCATCGACCTCGCGACGGACCTCGGCATCGTCGACAAGAGCGGCGCGTGGTTCTCGTACAACGGCGAGCGCATCGGCCAGGGCCGCGAGAACGCGAAGACCTACCTCGAGCAGCACCCGCAGCTGATGGACAAGCTCGAGGCGATGATCCTCGCGAAGCACAACATCAAGCCGCGCGGCGGCCAGGCGCCCTCGGTCGACACGAAGCCCGACGCCAAGGCCGACGCAAAAGACGCGAAGGGGAAGGACGGCAAGCCAGAGGTCGCTCCCGACGGGAAGCCCGTCGTGCGCATGGCCGCCCCACCCGCGAAGAACGGCGCGCCGACGAAGCCGGCGAACTGACCGCGAACTAGCTCCGAATCGCGCGCGTTTCGTTTTAGATTAGCGCGCGTGAAGCTCTACGTGATGCGGCACGGTCCTGCGGAGGACTCCTCGCCAACGGGTCGCGACGGCGATCGGGCGCTCACTCCCGACGGCCGAAACCGAACGCGCGCCGTGGCGAAGGCGCTGGTGGGCGAGAGCGAAGTCCCGCTCTCGATCCTCTCGAGCCCGCTCGTTCGGGCCTTGCAGACCGCGGAGATCGTGGCCGCGGAGACCGACCTGGCGCAGCGCGTCCGCGACGCGAAGGGCACCGGCGGATCGACGGGGGCGGTGGAGATTCGGCGGGAGATGGCTCCCGGGGGTGACGCGCTCGGGCTCGTGCGAGAGCTCGCCCGCACGGGGCGGAAGCGCGCCATGGTGGTCGGTCACGAGCCGGACCTTTCGATGCTCGTCTCGCAGCTGGTCGGGCGTCACCCCGAGCAGGGGATGCTCAAGTCGATGGTGGTGGGCATCAAGGTCGATCCGAAGGAGGGAGGCTCCGACGAGATCGTGACGGCCTTCCGCTTCATCCTCGACCCGAAGACCTTCGCCTGGCAACGGACCTGACCGTCCTGCGGCGTACCCGCGTCGAGCCCGCGTCAAGCGGTTCCGTATAGGGTCACGAAACGGGGCGTGGCGACACTTCCCCACCTTGGATTGGGGGCTTTTGCCCTCATATCCAAGTGCCTGTTATTTCATTGAAAACGCCGCTTCCTTGACACTCCGGGGGCCGTCCCTTACCCCCAAATGAGGCGCAACGAATGAGCATCCGAAAGCGCGTCACCACGCTCGATCACTGGCTGGCCCCGCGATGGTCGCGTGGGTCGGCGGCGGTCGCGCGGCAGGCGTCGCGGCCGGTGCTCGCGCCGCTCTCTGCGGCGGCCATCCGCGTGCCGGAGCGGCTCTCGGCCCAGCTCGCGCTCGTCTTCCCGAGCGCCTCGCCGCAGCTCTTCGTGCACGAGGGGGCCCGCCAGTCGCTCGAGCGGCGCCTCAAGGCGGCCTTCCCCGGCCGCACGGTGGTGCTCTCGATCACGGACAACCGCTGCTCGATCATCTCGCATTCGCTGAAGGGCGGGGTCCTGCACGCGCGCATCCACCACATGTTCCTCGACGCGGCGCCGCGGGTCGTGAGCGCGCTCGTCCGCTACCTCGCGACGGACGACCGCGCGGCGAGCCAAATCGTCAGCCACTACATCGAGGCGAACGGCGGCCGCCTCGCGCGGCGGCGTCCGCGCGCGATCCCGCTCTTCGCGAAGGGCCAGCACCACGACCTGCTCGCGATCTTCAACGACCTCAACCAGCGCTACTTCGACGGCGGCTGCCACGCGCTCATCACGTGGGGGAAGAAGACGAAGCGGAAGAGCCGCGAGCCGCGGCGCGCCATCCGGCTCGGCAGCTACTCGAACCTCGAGCGCGTCATCCGCATCCACCCCGTCCTCGATCGCTCATGGATCCCCCGCTACTTCGTGGCGTACATCGTCTACCACGAGATGCTGCACCACATGATCCCGTCGGCGCGCGGCACCTCGCGCCACGCGAGCGCCAACATCCTCTCCTCCCGCGGCGCGCCGGACTTCGCGTCCGCGCGGCGCACGCTCCACCCCCCGGAGTTCCTCGAGCGCGAACGCCAGTTCCGCAACTTCGACCGCGCCCTCGAATGGGAGCGCCGCCACATCAGCCGGCTTCTCAGGTAGAGAGGGGCTCTCTCGTTCGAGAGGGGCTCTGCCTCTCTCGTTCGAGAGGGGCTCTGCCCCTCTCGAGCTCTCCCCGCCGGGGGCCCTTCGCGCGTGCGGAGCACGCGCTCCGGCGCCCCCGGGCCCCCGCAGAGGGGTGCCCCGGCGCTCGGCGGCGCCTTGTCGGCGGCAGCGCCTTGTCGGCGGCGGCGCCTTGGGGAATGAACCTTTCACGTCGCGCGCTCACCAGCGTCGCGTGCAGTCTCTCTCGCCGCCAACCAACCACGCCGGGCCCTGCATCGGCGAGCAGCGGAGGATGCGCGCGTCTTCGCGCGCGTCCTACGGCTGCGAGCGGGGTGCAGGGGGCGCAGCCCCCTGCGTTGGCAAGCGAGCGGGGTGCAGGGGCCGCAGGCCCCTGCGTTGACCGAGAGATGATAGCCTCGTGTGCGCTGTGAGGTTTTTTCAGGTGGCTCTGTTTGCCGCGGTCGTTGCGTGCGGGCGGAAGGAGCCGGTGGCGCCGATTGGGACGAGCGGGAATGGGCCGAGTGGGCTCGTGCCGCTGAAGAAGCCGGGGGGGCCGCAGATCGTCAGCGGCAGTCTGGTCGCGGCGCTGGGCGAGCGGTCGCTCGGGCCTTACCTCGCGAAGCGGGGCAGCGGCGAGAAGAGCGCCGGGCTCGTCGCTTGGCTCACCGCGGCGGAGGGGCAGGGCCGGCGCGTCATCGTCGTTCCCGTCGACGGGGCGTCGGGGCAGCCGCGCGGCGGTGAGACCACCGTCGCGTACGTGCCGGTCGACACGATGACGCTCACGGTGCGGCCGATGCGCGGGCCGGCGCCTGGGTTCATCGTCGCGTGGACCGCGCTGACCGATCGCGGCAAGTCGCTGTGGTCGATCGCGGTCGGCGACAACGGCGCGGCGCGCGGGAAGCCGGTCGAGATCACGCGGAGCAACGACGACATCTCGTGGGTCGACGTCGTGCCGACCGATCGCGGCGCGGTCATGCTCTGGGCGGAGGAGACGCGCGGCGGAGACGCGAACCTCACCGCCGCGTCGCTCGACACCGACGGGAAGGTGCGCGAGTCCGCGGTGCGCGTCGCGCGGAGCGTCGTCGGGTGGCACGCGACCGAGCTGCCCGGCGGGCTCGGCCTCTCCACCATCGCCGCCGCGCCGCTCGACCCGAAGGCGCAGAAGACGCTGATGACCGGGACGCCGCGGAGCGGGGGCGCGCTGTCGTTCACGCGCCTCGACGCGGAGGGACATGCGTTCGCGACGCCGGTCGCGATCACGAGCGCGCCGGTGGTGAGCGGCGACGTCGAGGTCGTGCGCGACGGGAGCCGCGTCGTGTTCGCGTGGACCGACCGCTCGACGGAGGAGCCCGCCGTCGCCGTCGCGACGATCGACGACAAGAACCTCATCGAAGGTCCGCGCCGCGTGGCGGAGGCGCGCGGCGGCGCGGCGTTGCTCGGGCTCACGAGCGGGCCCGCCGGCGTCGCGGTCATGTTCGAGGCCCCGGCGCGGCGCAAGGACGAGAACCGACGCGTGCATGTTGCACGTATTGGGGACCGGCTCTACCTCGATCGGCCGGCGCTCACGATCGACACGATCGGCAAGACCTCGCCCGAGCTCTCGGCGACGGCGTCCGGGTTCGCCGTGCTCGCGACGGCGGCGGACTGCGAAGCCGACTCGCCCGCTTGCCCCAACGCGCCCGCCGTCGCGACCGTCTTTCGCACCGACGCGAAGGTCGGCCTCGTGCAGCGCGAGCCGCTCACGTTCCAGACCGATCCGGCCGCGCTCGGCTGGAACTTCTCCTGCGAGGGCGAGCAGTGCCTCGCCCTCGCCGCGTCGGGCAGCGCGCCGGCGCGCATCCGCGTCGTCGCGGTGAAGGCGCGCGAGAACACGAAGCCGCGCGCGCCGGTCGTCGCCTCCACCGCGACCGCGTTCGCTCGGATCGACGACGTCACCGCCGTCGCCTCCGGCGAGAGCGTGCTCCACCTCGCCGCCGCGCGCGCCGGCTACGGCGTCGTCGTCGCCACGCTCGGGGCGAAGGAGCGCCACCTCGATCGCGGCGCGGACAAGGAGCCGAGCGCGACCGTCACCGCGCGGGTCGTCGACGAGCAGGGGCACCCCGGCCGCGTCGAGGTCGTCGCGCCGAAGGCGCTCCCGAACGGCGGGGTCGGCGTCGCGTTCGCCGACAAGCCCGACGACGGCGGCGCGCTCGTCTGGGTCGGCCGCGACGGCGGCGACTCGCAGGTGCATGTTACACGCATCGATCGGCGCGGCCGGCGGCAGGCCGACAGCCTCCTCACCTCCGCGAAGGGCGAGAAGACCGACGTCACCGTGACGTGGGCCGGCAACGGCTACGTCGTCGCGTGGGTCGACACGCGGAGCGGCAACGGCGAGGTCTACGCGACGAAGCTGCAGCCGGACCTCACGCGCGTCGCGCGCGAGGAGCGCATCACCGACGCGCCCGGCGACGCGAGCGACCTCGTCGCCCTCGCGCGCGGCGAGCACGTCTGGCTCGCGTGGGCCGATCCGCGCGAGAGCCCGAGCGAGGGGCTCGCCGACATCTACGTCACCGCGGTGAAGAAGCTCGACGCGAAGCGCGTGTTCGACGAGCAGCGGATGCTCGCGACCGCGGCGCACTCGCGCACTCCGCGCATCGTCGACACGCCGGACGGGCCCGCGGTGGCGTGGATCGAGGAGGCGCCGGCGGGCTCGGAGTCGCCGAACGGCGGCGGCTTCGGCGCGTTCTGGATCCGCCTCGACGACACCGCGAAGCCGCTCGCGCGCCCGGCCCGCATCCCGCTCGCGGGCGAGGGCGCCGCCACCGCCGTCGCGATCGAGGGAGGCGCGAACGCGCGCGCCGTCGTCGCGCGCAGCATGATCGACGCGATCGCGCTCGACGGCGTCGACCTCACGACGTCGCCGCCGCGCGCCGCCGCGCTCCTCGCCCTCGACGGCCCGCCCTCGCTCGACGTCTCGCTCCTCTTCGTGAACGGCGTCCTCTACTTCAACGACGAAGGACCCACCGCCCCCGACCGCCGCGCCCGCCGCGCCCGCATCACATGGCGCTAGTCAACGTCGGGGGCTTCGCCCCCGACACCCCCACCCCAGACACGGCCCTCGCGCGGAGCGCTCGGGGCGCTTCGCGCCCGCTGGAGCGGCCGCTTCTGGGGCCCCCATGCAACCCCACCCCAGACACGGCCCTCGCGCTGCGCGCTCGGGGCGCTTCGCGCCCGCTTTCGCGGCCGCTTCTGGGGCCCCCATGCAACCCCACCCCAGACACGGCCCTCGCGCGGGGCGCTCGGGGCGCTTCGCGTCCGCTGGAGCGGCCGCTTCTGGGGCCCCTGCCGGGGCGCCCGAACGACACCGTGCGTGGTGGACGTGCGTGGGCGGCTCTGGGCATTTTGTTGGCGCTTGGGCTAATGGGTTGTCCGAGAGGGCCGGAGGGGGTGCGCGCGAACGGGGGCGGCGGGGGTGGGGCTTGTGGAGGGCTCGATGGGGCGCAGTGTGGGAGGGCGCAGAGCTTGCTCTCTGCTGCGGAGTCGTTTGGGAACGTGCGGCATGAGTACTTGCTCGATCCTGCGAGCGCGATGGTGCCGGGGCGCGGGGTGCAGAAGAGCGAAGGCGGGTCGTTCACCGTGCTCCCGACGCGGTGTGCGGCGGAGCGCGGGAGCCGCGAGGAGGCGAAGGTCGACGCGTCGACGATCGACTTCTCGTACATCGGGGTCGCGATCGATCATGCCCTCGTCTCGGCGGACGCCGACGTCGCGCCCTGGCTCAACGCCGGCGCGGAGGCGGCGGAGCACAAGGTCAGCCTCGTCGCGGTCGCGTTCGTGCGCGAGCTCGATCCCCAGTTCTTCGGCGCCTCCGAGGAGGTCTCCTTCGGCGGCGAGGCCTGCGCCTGCGGGCGCGCGACCCACTTCGTCGGCGCGGTGAAGATGGGCGGGCTCATCTCCTACGAGATGACGGTGAAGAGCGCGGAGGTGCGCGGGCGCGCGCTCGACTTCGTGAAGGCGAAGATCGCGGCCGGCGACGCGCGCATCACGCAGACGGTGGTCGGCGGCCTCGAGGTGGAAGGGCTCGACTCCGTCGCGACCAACGCGAGCGGCGACGTGAAGACCAAGCCGCTCGGCTTCAAGGTGCGGACGCCGGTGCCGATCGCGTACGCGGTGTACCCCCTCGCCGACGTGTGCAAGTTCGCGTTCCCCGCCCCCGAGGTGTCGCCCGAGACCCTCGACTTCGGAGAAGTGCCGTACGACCGCGAGGAGACGCGCCTCCTCCACGTCGTCAACCGCGCCTCGATCGATCTTCGCGCGACGGTGGGGGAGCGGACCTTCGCCGTGTCCGCGCTCGGGAGCGTCGACGTCCCGCTCGCGTGGCGCCCGACCGGCGCGACGGTGGGCTGCGAGCAGCAGACGCGGGAGGACACGGTGCAGTTCTATCCGCGCGACGAGAACGTGCCGGTCACGCCGAAGGTGCAGAGTACACGTATCGTCTCGAAGGTGCGGACCGGGAAGGGGACGTGGTCGCGGCACGAGCACGTCGACAGCGGCACCGGACGGAAGCCCGACTACGCGTCGACGAAGCGGGAGTGGAGCTGCCCACCCGACTACGTCGTCTCCTCGTGCGCGACGAGGTCGACGCAGTGCGGGGACGGCAAGTGCACCACCGACGGCTACGCCGTGAACGCCGAGCCGGGCGCGAACGGCTGCCGCTTCTCGTGCAAGGGCCCGGAGTCGCTCATCCCTGGGCTCTCCTCGAATTTCTGCCGCTTCGACGCGGTGATGGAATGCCGCCTCCGCTGCGGCGGCGCGCCTCCACCGGCGCCGGTCGCGAGCGCCGACTGAAAAAACTTCGCAACCGCGCGTGCCCGGGGCCGACCACCGACCCACCACATGGAAACGCGCACCATCGCCCCGAGCTCGAACGTCTCCCTCGCCACGACCACCCCCCGCGTCACGCCGACCCCGCCGCGCGCGGCGAAGTTCGGCGAGGTCCTCGCGAACACCGCCGTTCGCTCCGCCGAGACGGCGATGCGCGTCCTCCCCGGCTCCCCGATGATGGCCGTCGCCGTGCGCGGCGGTGCGACGTCGGTGCCGCTCGGCACATCGACGTCGGCGCTCTCGGCCTCGGCGCCTGCGGGCCCCTCGCCGATCGGCGCGAGCGGCGCGACCGGCGCGAGCGGCGCGCCGGGCGTCCCGGGCGTGCCCGGCACCTCGACCCTCGGAGGCGCCGACGGCGGCATCGAGGCGTCGCTCCAGCACAGCCAGGACATGAACCTCTACTTCCTCGAGGTGCAGCAGCGCGTGAACGCGCAGAACCAGTCCTTCACGACGCTCTCGAACGTCATGAAGGCCGAGCACGACACTGTGAAGACAGCCATCGGCAACATTCGCTAAGCTCCGGAGGTCCCCATGGGCATCGATCGCATCGGCAAAGGCGGCGCTCCGCCGATTGACCCCGGCACCGGCGCCGGCGGCGTCGGCGGCGTCGGGAAGACGGGCGGCGTCGAGAAGACGTTCTCCGTCGAGGGCGCCGAGAAGACACGCGGCGCCGGCGACGTGGGCGCCGTCGACACGAGCTCGCCGCTCGCGCGCCTCCGCGCCGGCGAGATCGACGTGAACGGGTACGTCGACGCGAAGGTCGACGAGGCGACGAGCGGGCTCGAAGGCCTGCCGCCCTCCGACCTCGCCGAGATCAAGAAGGTGCTCCGCGATCAGCTCGTGACCGATCCCGGGCTCGTCGATCTCGTGACCAAGGCGACCGGAAGCGCCGCGATCCCGCCCGAAGAGTGAGGACGCATGCTCGGACGGCGCGCGTTCCTCACCGGCGTCGGAGCCGGCCTCGCCGGCTGCTCGCGCTGCGGCGCGCCCTCCGCGACGTCATCGTCGTCGGTCGAGGCCGATCCGAGCGCGACCGTCCTCCCGCCGCCGCCCCCGATCCCCGAAGGCGGCGTCGGCGAGCGCGGGCAGGTCGTCACCGAGACGTGGAGGCTCGGCGACGACGGGCGCGCGGTGACGATCGTGCCCGCGTGGAAGAAGCCCGACGAGCGACTTCCGGTCCTCCTCGCGTTCCATGGCCGCGGCGAGGCGATGAAGGGCCCCGACCTCGGCGTGATGGGATGGCCGAAGGACTACAAGCTGCTCCGCGCGATCGAGCGCGTCTCTGCACCGCCGCTGACGGCGGAGGACTTCGAGTCGTTCGTCGAGCCCGCGCGCCTCGAGCATCACAACGAAGCGCTCGCGGCGCGACCGTTCGCCGGCCTCGTCGTCGTGTGCCCCTACTCGCCCGACGGCGACTGGCGCAGCCCGAAGGCGATGAGCGCCTACGCGACGTACGTCGTCGAGACCGTGCTGCCGCGCGTGAAGAAGGAGCTGCCGGTCCTCGGGACGCCGGCGTCGATCGGGCTCGACGGCGTGTCGCTCGGCGGCGCGCAGTCGCTCCGGATCGGCTTCTCGCGGCCGGAGCTCTTCGGCGCGATCGGCACGCTCCAGGCCGCGCTCGACGAAGGCCAGGCCGGCGAGATGACGGAGCTCGCGAAGGCCGCCCGCGCGAAGAACCCGAAGCTCGCGCTGCGCCTGCTCACGAGCAAGGAGGACTACTTCCGCCGCGCGATCCGCGCGACGTCGCAAGCGTGGCGCGCGGCCGGCATCGAGCACGACTTCGAAGAGGTGCCGGGCCCGCACGACTACCCCTTCAACCGCGGACCCGGCGCCATCGAGATGCTGCTCTGGCACGACCGCACCCTCGCGCGGAGCTGAATGCGCGCCCTCGTCGCCGCGACCTTCGGCGTGCTCGTCACGATCGCGCTCTCGGCCCGCGCGACCGAGGACGCGGGCGCACCCTGCGCCGCGGGGATGCTCGAGGTGAGCGGCGACTACTGTCCCGACCTCGAGCAGAAGTGCATCCGCTTCATGCCCGAGTCGCAGGGCGGCGGCGATCGCTGCGCCGAGTTCGCGCCGAGCGGACCGTGCAAGGTCGCGACGGTGAAGAAACATTTCTGCATCGACAGGTTCGAGTACCCGAACAAACAAGGCGACAAGCCGATCGTGATGAAGACGTGGCTCGAGGCGCAGGCGATCTGCGCCGCGGCGGGCAAGCGCCTCTGCGGCGACAGCGAGTGGACGCTCGCGTGCGAGGGCGCGCACCGGATGCCGTATCCGTACGGGCGCAAGCGCGACGCGAACAAGTGCAACATCGATCACAAGCTGCCCGAGGTCGACGCGAAGGCGCTCGCCGATCCGAACCGCCGCGACGCGGAGGTGCACCGGCTGTGGCAGGGCGAGGCGAGCGGCTCCCGCGCCGAGTGCGCGAGCTACTACGGCGTGTTCGACATGACCGGCAACGTGGACGAGTGGGTCGTCAACGAGAGCGGGAAGCCGTTCCGCAGCGGGAGCAAAGGCGGCTACTGGGGCCCGGTGCGGGCGCGTTGCCGCCCGATGACGACCGGCCACGCCGAGAGGTTCGCGCTCTACCAGACCGGCTTCCGCTGCTGCGCCGACGCGAAATGAGTCACCTGCGCGCTACTCGGCGGTGAGCCCGGTGACGGCGACCTTCAGGTTGAAGCCGATCGTCGTCTGCTCGCGCGGCAGCTTGCCGGGCGAGGCCTCGAAGAGGCGGAGATCGTTCGTGCCCGCCTTCGAGTCGACGAGGAGCTGCACGTAGAGCGGCGTGACGGGCGGCGCGGTGATGAGGCGATGCAGCCTCGCGCCGGCCTCGGCCTCGGTCTTGGTCGTCGCGCACGAGCCGGCCTTCACCGCCGCGATCTGCGAGACGCACTGCGCGACGGCGGCGCTCTCGTTCCGATCCATCTCCGCGACCTGCGTCGCGAGGTCGACGCTCGCGCCCGCGAGCGCCTGCTTCATCGACTGCGTGACCCAGAGGCCGGGCCCGACGCGATAGAGGAAGATGACGGCGTCGGAGCCCTCGCGCCGCGCCACCGGGAACGTCTCGCGCACGATGCCCTGGTACATCTTCTGGTAGGTGTCGATCGTCTCCTTGTCGACGGCGTAGAGCTCGAGGTTCTCGAGGGAGAGCACCTCGCCCGGCGCGGTGCTCGGCTTCTTCGCGAGCACCGCCTTCACCGCGGCGCCGATCTTCTTCGCGCGCGCGGCGCCGGGCTTGCCTTGCGGCGGCGCGATCATGTCGGACGCGAGGTTCACGATCGCGACGCGTCCGTCCTTGACCCAGATCGCGGTCGGGCTCCGGCCCTCGGTGCGGCCGGCGTGGTTGATGCCGACGACCTGATCGATCTGCTTCAGGTACGCGTCGATCAACGGGCGGCGCGCGGCGTTGGCGCCTTCCTCTTCCGCCGTCGGCGGCAGCTCGGTCTCGTTGCTGCCCTCGCCGGGGACGACCGCCTTCGCCGTCGTGCCCGTGCCCGGGATGATGAGGTCCTCCCACGCGACGCCTCGCGCGAGCGTGGTGTAGAGGTCGCCCTCCGGCATCTCGGGGAGCTCGCACGGTGACTGCGTGATGTACGTCCCGTTGCGGCGCGCGTCGTCCGCGGCGACCACGATCGGGAGACGAGCGCGGCGCATCGGCTCCGCGCGCTTCTGGCGGCGGAGGATCTTCTGCTTCTTCGCGTCGATCGTGACGAAGCACTGCGGGGCCGCGACGGGGACGACCAGCTCCTCGAGCTCACGGACGTCGAGCTCCTGCGTGAACGTCCCCGCCGAGAGCGTGCGCGCGGAGAAGCGATGTTTGCCCACCGACACGCCGATCTCCTCGACGCGTCCCGGCTCGACCTGCCGCTGCTGGCCGTCGATCGTCACGCTCACCGGCGTCTTCCCCGCGACGACGTAGAGCTTCTGCGCGTACGCGCCGACGCCGGTCGGCTTCTCGTCGCAGGCGATCGCCGACGATGCGAGGAGGAAGAGCGCGAGACGTTTCACCGAAACCGATGCTACCGCATGGCGTTAGAATGCCGAGGAAATGGCGGAAGCAGCGCTCCCCAAGTCGAGCCGCAAGCTCAAGGACGAAGGCTGGCTTCGCTCGCTCGACGACCTGCTCGAGGACGAGAAGTCCGCCGCCGCGCGCAAGATCGGCGGAAAGGCCGCGCGGCTGGTCTGGCTCAAGCGTAACGGGTTCGAGGTCCCGGCGACGTGGGTGCTCCCGCAGAAGGCCTTCGTCGCGGCGGTGCGGCAGCTCTCGCCGTCGTCCGAGCCGCGGTCGCTCCTCCGCGCCGCGTCCTCGCGCTCCGTCTACGCGCGCGCGGCGGACGCGCGCGAGGAGATCCTCCGCGCGCCGCTGCCGGACGGGCTCGAGGCCGAGCTCTCGATGCTGTGGCGCACGCAGAAGGACCGCGCGCCGTGGGGCTTCGCGGTGCGCTCGTCGGCGACGTGCGAGGACGGCGCGATCGTCTCGATGGCGGGGCTCGCGGAGACGGTCCTCGGCGTGCGCGGCGTCGACGGGCTCGCGAACGCGGTGCGTGTCGTGTGGGCGTCGATCGCGTCGGGCCGCGCGCTGTCGTACCTCGCGAACAGCGGGGTGAAGGACGTCGGCATGGGCGTCGTCATCCAGCCGATGGTGCGCGCGATCGCGGCGGGGGTGATGTTCACGCGCGGCGCGAAGGCGTCCTCGAGCTCGAGCGAGCGCATCATCAACGCCGGGGTCGGGCTCGGCTCACCCGTCGTCGACGGCGTGACGACGCCGGACATGCTCCGCGTCGCGGAGGACGGGAGCGTGCTCGAGCAGACGATCGCGCGGAAGAGCCGCGCCACGGTCGTGGGCGCCGACGGCCTCGCGGAGATCGCGGTCGAGCGCCCGGACGAGCCCGCGCTCCGCCCCGAGCACGTGACCGAGCTCGCGCACGTCGCGGCGGAGCTCGAGCGACACGAAGACGTCGCGTGGGACGTCGAGTTCGCGTGCGACGGCGAGCGCGTCGTCGTCGTGCAGGCGCGGCACGTCACCGGCCTCGGCTTCCCCGCCGGCGGCGGCGCCGACACGGTGTGGAGCAACGTCAACGTCGGCGAGGCGCTGCCCGGCGTCGCGACGCCGTTCACGTGGTCGGTCGCCGGCGCGTACTCGGAGGCGGGCTTCCGCAAGGCGTTCGGCACGCTCGGGTGCAGCGTGCCGAAGAGCGCGGTCCTCGTCGGCAACGTGCACGGTCGCTTCTACTTGAACCTCACCGAGTTCATGCAGATCGCGGCGCAGGTGCCGTGGCTCGATCCGCGCACGCTCGTCGACCTCGGCGGCGGCTCCGGCGGCGACGAGCTCGCGCTCCAGATCGGCGACGTCTCGCGCACGAGCTTCTACGCGAAGCTGCCGCTGACGGCGGCGCGGCTCCTGCGCGAGCAGCTCCGGATCGACGATCACGTCTCGCGCTTCGAGGATGAGGCCGAGCGCGCGCTGCGCGATCACAACGCGCTCGACCTCGCGATCCTCCCCGACGAAGGCGTGGGGCGGAAGCTCCGCGACGTGCAAGCGCTCCTCGAGCGCACCGGCGACGTGATGCTCACCTGCGCGTCGAGCGCGCTCGGCTCGCACATCTTGCTGAAGGGCATGGTCGCGCGCGTCGCGGGCGGCGACGACGCGGAGCGCATCGCGCACGACCTCACCGCCGGCATCCGCGACCTCGAGAGCGCGCGGCCCGCGATCGGGATGATGCGCGTCGTGAACCTCGCGCGGCGCGACAAGGAGGCGCGCTCGATCCTCGAGCGCGACAACGCCACGATGGACGCGCTGCCCGAAGGTCCGGTGAAGCGCGCGCTCGCGAGCTTCCTCGAGCTCTACGGCGACCGCGCCGTGCGCGAGGCGGAGATCTCGACCCCGCGCTGGAAGGAGGACCCGCGCCCCATCTTCGCGATGATCCGCGTCGCGCTGCGGACCTCGAGCGAGGCAGAGGAGTCCTCTGCTTCCGTCGCGTCGGTCACCGGCGACGCCGACGCGCTCCTCGGTGAGTCGCGGCTCCGGCGCGCGAAGGCGATCGCCGACGCGGAGATGGAGCGGCTCTTCAAAGGCCTCGGCTTCGTGAACCAGACCGCGGTCCGGCACCTCGTCGCGCGCGCGCAGAAGGCGGCGCGGCTCCGCGAGCGCATGCGGACCTGGGTCACGCGCGCGCTCGGGATGATGCGCGACGTCGCGCTCGACGCGGATCGCCGCCTCCTCCGCCTCGTCCCCGATCTCGCGAAGGACTGGGCGCGCATCAAACAAGGTGGCGCGACCTCGCTCGCGGCGACGCACACCGTGTTCTTCCTCACGATCGACGAGGTCGTGCAGGCGCTCCGCGCGTCGCGCACCGATCTCGCGCCGCTCGTGCGTGCCCGCCGCGCCGAGCTCGCGCGCGACTGGGCGCGCCCCGATCCGCCGCGCACGTTCACCGGCGCGCCACCGCCGGTGCAGCTCCCGCCCTCGGGCGGCACGATGTTCAAGGGGACGGCGGCGAGCTCCGGCGTCGTCGAAGGGCGCGCGCGCGTGCTCCTCTCCGCCGCGCAGATGGACGAGCTGCAACCAGGCGAGGTCCTCGTCGTGCACACGACCGACGTCGGCTGGACGCCGCTCTTCTGCATCGCGGCCGGCGTCGTCACCGAGCTCGGCGGTCCGCTGAGCCACGCCGCCGTCGTCGCGCGCGAGCTCGCGGTGCCGAGCGTCGTCAACGTCGACGGGATCACGCGCGCGCTCCGCACCGGCGACCGCGTCCGCCTCGACGGCGACGCGGGCACGATCGAGAAGCTGCCGGCGTGACGAAGGTCTGGATCGTCCGCGCCGGCGACGGCGCCACGGTGGGCGACATCGTCCGAAAGGCGCACGCCGACGAGAGCGCGATCGCGGACGGACGCGTGTTCGTCGGGAAGAAGCGCGCGACGGCGGCGACGCAGCCGGTGAAGGTCGGGGACACCGTTCGCGTCGGGGCAGCAGCGTCCGCGGCGCCGCCGATCGAGGTTCTGTTCCAGCGCGCCGGCGTCGTCGCGTGCATCAAGCCGGCGGGCCTCCCGACGGTGCCCGATCACGCCGGCGCCGCGCACTCCCTCGTGGCGCTCGTCGCGC
The DNA here is from genome assembly GCA_019637155.1 of Labilithrix sp. Classification (NCBI taxonomy): domain Bacteria; kingdom Pseudomonadati; phylum Myxococcota; order Polyangiales; family Labilitrichaceae; genus Labilithrix; species Labilithrix sp. The sequence goes on from JAHBWE010000032.1 coordinate 81,664, forward strand.
GACAGATCGGCGCGCGCGTCGAGGCGCTGCGGATCACGTCGCGGCTCGATCGCGAGGTGAGCGGCGTCGTCCTCTTCGCCCTGGACGCAAGCGCGGAGGAGAAGCTACGCGCCGCACGCGCGGCGGGCACGTATCGACGACGCTACGTCGCGATCGCAGCCGGCGCACGCGGCGCGGACGCGGGCGCGGCCGGCGCACGCGGCGTCGACGCGAGCGCGAGCGCGGGGGAGTGGAGCGCGCCGATCGGACGCGCGAAGGACCCGCTGTTGCGCGCGGTCGGCGGCGCCGACGCGAAGGAGTCACTCACGCGCTGGCGCGTCGTGGCGACCGGCGAGGGGACGCTGCTCCTCGCGGTCGAGCCCGAGACGGGGCGCACGCATCAGATCCGCGTGCACGCGTCGCACGCGGGCTGGCCGCTCCTCGGCGATCGCGACTACGGCGGCCCCACGCGGCTCACGCTCGCGAACGGCGCGATCGTCGCGCCCTCCCGCATCGCGCTGCACGCCGCGCGCGTCGAGGTCGCAGGCTTCGTCGCGGAGGCCCCGATCCCACGCGAGCTCCGCGACCTCTGGCGCGCATGCGGCGGCCACGACGACGCATGGCTCGCGGCCTGCACATGACGGACACGCTCGCGCAAGCCGACTCGCGAGTCGCGGCCCGCGCATGACGGACACGCTCCCGCCACCGAAGCGCGCGTAGCCACTCGCGCCATCGCCACGTGACGGACACACTCGCGCAACGGCGACTCGGGGCGCGCGGGGCGGACGCGATCGCGTGTGCGCCGAGGTTCCGCATGAGGTCGGGGCGCACATGCGTGCGTCGCGGAGATACAATGGGGGGCATGCGCCTCGTTCGCGTCGCTGTTGCTCTCGTGACGGGGGGCGTGCTTGGCGCTGGAGGGATCGGCGTGGCTGGGCGCGTCGCGACGGCGCAGCCCGCCGCCGACGGCGGGGCCGATGCGGCGAAGCCCACGCCGCCCGCGCGTATCCCGCCCGATCCGCCGCCGATGGACGAGCGCATGCAGTGGGTCTTCCACCTGCGCTGGCACAAGAACGAGGTCTACCTCGTCAGCATCCACAAGACGGACATGGGCGGGAGCCACCCGACGCCGCGCGTGATGGGTCGCTTCGCGCTCGAGCTCTTCGAGGGCCCCACCCTCATCGAGCGCGTCCGCTTCGACTTCCCGATGATGGGCATGGAAGAGGTCTCGGACGCGGGCTGGAAGACGCCCCCGCGGTTCTTGCCCGGGCTCACGACGCGGATCGGCGTCTACTTCCCGGCCACCAAGCGCGGCACGCGGCTCGAGCTCTGGGATCGCGCGACGAACCGGCGCTGGCCCCTCCCTTGGCCCCCGGTCGAGGGCGCGTTCGACGGCGGAATCGAGAGCCCGACCCGCTAGATCGACCGGCCGTCCGGCTCGTAGGAAGGTGGCTTGCTCCCAGCCACCTTCCCTCGGCAAACACGCCGACTTGTGCGACCCTTCTGTCCGTCATGACCCAGGCCGACGCCCCCAGCGCCGAATACCCGCTCGTCGGACAGACGATCGCCGGCAAATACAGGATCCTCCGGCTGCTCGGCGAGGGTGGCATGGGATGCGTCTACCAGGGCGAGCAAATGCTCGGCACCACCGCGCGGCGCGTCGCGGTGAAGACGCTGCACCAACACCTCTCCAAAGACGAGTCGGTCAAGGCCCGCTTCCGCCGCGAGGTCGGCACCGTCGCCGCGCTCGAGCACCCGAACACGATCCAGATCTACGACTTCGGCGAGATGCCGGACGGCACGCTCTACATCGTGATGGAGTTCGTGCAGGGCCGCAGCGTCGCGGACATCCTCGAGAAGGACGGGCCGATGCCGCCCGATCGCGTCGAGAACATCCTCCGCCAGGTCGTCGGCTCCCTCGAAGAAGCGCACGGGCACGGCATCGTCCACCGCGACCTCAAGCCCGACAACGTCGTCCTCGCGGAGCGCGCGGGTCAGAAGGACTGGGTCGAGGTCCTCGACTTCGGCATCGCGAAGCGATCGAGCGAGCACGATCCGAACGAGGCCAAGCTCACGCAGCAAGGGATGGTCCTCGGCACGCCGCCGTACATGAGCCCGGAGCAGTTCACGGGGCAGCCGATCGACACGCGCTCGGACATCTACGCGCTCGGCGTCATGGCGTACGAGATGCTGAGCGGCAAGCTCCCGTGGGAGGCGAACACGGCCTGGGAGTGGGCGTCGAAGCACATGACCGAAGCGCCGACGCCGCTCGAGCGCCAACCGCTCGGATCGCACGTCCCGCCGCGCATGCGCGACGCGATCGCGCGCGCGCTCGCGAAGGACAAGGACCAGCGCTTCTCTTCCGTGCGCGCGTTCTTCGAAGCGCTCTCGGGCGGCGCCGCGCCGGCCACCGGAACGACCGGTCCATCTCCGGTCGCGATCGCTCCCGCGGGCGGCACCTCCGCGTTCGGCGCCCCCTCCGGCGCTCCCGACACGCGAATGAAGACCGAGATGGGCGCGCCCGCGATGAACCCGATGGGCGGCCCGCCGATGGGAGGTCACTACGGCGCGCCTCCCTCGCCCGCGATCCCGCAAGGGCCGCCGGGTGGAATGGTGACCGCGTCGTCGGCGAGCGAGAAGAAAGGACCGCCGGTGCTCGTCATCGCGCTCGCGGCGCTCGCGGTGCTCCTCATCGCCGGCGCCGGCATCGCCGCGGCGGTGGGCGGAAAGAAGAAGCCGACGACGGCCGGCGGCCTCGAGCTCCCGACCGCGACCGCGACCGCCGAGGTCCCGTCGAGCACGACCGACACCGACGTCACACCGACCGCGACCGACACCGTCGCGTCGGCGGCGCCGCTCACGCCGCCCGCGCCCGGCCCCGCCGCCGCGAACCCGAAGCCGGCGGCTCCCGCGCCGGCCAAGCCGCCGACTCCCACGCCGCAGCCGCCGGCCCCGAAGCCGACGCCGAAGCCCGATCCCCCGATCTGCCAGAAGGCGCGCGCGGCCCGCGACATGAAAGGCATGTCGCCCACCACGATCCGCAACCTCGAGCAACAATGCCGAGACCAGGGCGGCACCCCCTAGTATCCTGGGCCGCGTCCGTTGAACTGCCCGTCCTGCCGTCAGCCCGTCACCGTCTCGCCGCCGCCGCCGTTCTGCGCGTCGTGTGGATCGCCGCTCCCGCGCGAAGCCACCGTCGACCCGCTCATCGGGCGCGTCCTCCACAACAAGTACAAGGTCGTTCAGCTCCTCGGCGAAGGCGGAATGGGATCCGTCTACCTCGGCGAGCAGACGCTCGGGACGACCGTCCGCAAGGTCGCGATCAAGACGCTCCACTCGCATCTCTCGCGCGATCCGGCGGTGAAGGAGCGCTTCCAGCGCGAGGTGGGGACCCTCGCGGGGCTCGAGCATCCGAACACGGTCCAGGTCTACGACTTCGGAACGACGACCGAGGACGGCCTCCTCTTCATCGTCATGGAGTTCGTCCAGGGCCGCCCGCTCTCGGACATCATCGACAAGGACGGCGCGCTCGCGGCCGATCGCGTGCAGAAGATCATCACCCAGATCGGCGGCTCGCTCGCGGAGGCGCACGGACAGGGGATCATCCATCGCGACCTGAAGCCCGACAACGTGATCATCACCGATCGCGCGGGACAGAAGGACTTCGTGAAGGTCCTCGATTTCGGGATCGCCAAGCGCAGCGGCGAGGCCGACCGCAACGAGAAGAAGCTCACCCAGCAAGGCATGGTGCTCGGTACGCCGCCGTACATGAGCCCGGAGCAGTTCACCGGCCAGCCGATCGACGCGCGGAGCGACATCTACTCGCTCGCGGTGATGGCGTACGAGATGCTCACCGCGAAGCTGCCGTTCGAGGCCGGCACCGCGTTCGAGTGGGCCACGCTCCACATGACCGCCCAGCCGAGGCCGATCGAAGCGACGCCCAACGGCGCCGCGCTCCCCGAGTCGATGCGCGGCGCCATCATGCAGGCTCTCGCGAAAAGCCCGGATCAGCGGTTTCCGACGATGAACGCGTTCGTCGATCGCTTCACCGGTCGCGTGCAGCCGAGCGCCTCCGAGTCCGCGCGGATGAAGGCGACGAGCGGGCCCGCCGCGATGCCAGTACCGACGCCGGGGGCTCCGCCCGTCGCGACGCCGGCGAACGACGGCCGGATGAAGACGCAGATGGGCGAGCCGCTCGACGCCGCGGCGATGTTCGCGGGCGTGCCGGCGGGCGGGACCGCGGCCGGTCCGCCCCTCGGCGCGTCGCCGGCCGCCCCCGCGTACGCGCCTCCGCCGACGCCGGCGTATCAACCACCGGCGCAGATCGCTCCGCCGCCGCAGTACCACGGCAGCTCCTCGTCGCAAGGAGGCGGCGGTTCGAACAAGGGCCTCATCCTCGGCATCGCGGGCGTCGTCGGCTTGCTCAGCATCGTCGCGATCCTCGCCGGCAGCGGCGCGTTCAAGAGCAAGACGTCGGTGCCGGTGCCGCCGATCGATCTCGGCCCCGCCGCCGGCCCCACGCCTTCGCCCACGCCGACCGAGACTCCGACGGAGACGCCGACCGCCCCCGCGACGACGCTCGGCGGC
>JAHBWE010000033.1 GCA_019637155.1 Labilithrix sp.
GGCGGAGCACCTCCGCGGCGTGAGCGCGATCGCGGACCGCGCGGCCGAGGTCGTGACGCGGCTCCACGTCGTCGCGTCGCGGTGGGAGCTCGCCGCGAACGTGCTCGCGGAGCGGGCGGCGGCGGCCTCGGACCGCGCGACGAAGATCGCGCTCGGGCTCGAAGAGGCCGCGATCTGGCTCGGTCGCCTCCACGCGCCCGCGCGCGCGCTCGACGCGCTCGCGCGGCTCCCGAAGGACGCGGCCGACGACGCCGCCGTTCGCGCGGCCGCGCTCGAAGCGCTCGAGGCGCTCGGCGACGACGACCGGCTCCGCGCGCACCTCCACGACATGGCGGCGCGGACGACGGTCGCCGCGGCGAAGGCGCGCCTCTTGCTCCGCGCGGCGGAGCTCGAGGAGCAGCGCGGCGCGGACGAGGCGGCGGTGCGCGCGTACGAAGACGCGCGCGCGGCGCTGCCGGTGGAGCCCCTCGTCGACGAGCGGCTCCGGCGGATCGGCGCGCGCGCGCGCCTCGGCGACGCGTCGGCCGCGCTCGTGTCGCCGCGCGAAGCCGCGATGCGCGTGCTCGATCTGCCGGACGCGCCGCTCGGCTCCGCCGAGCCGCTCCTCGCCTCGGGGGCGCGTGACATCGCGACGCTCCGGCTCGCGGAGCGCATCGCGCGGCGCGCGGGCTCGGGCCCGCAGCTCGCGAACGCGCTCGTCCTCACCGCGGCGGGGCACCCGCACGGGCTCATCGCGATGCGCGCGTACGAGGGGCTCGCCGCGCTCGTCACGTGGACCTTGCCGCAGAGCGACGACGACGAGCCGTGGATGCGCCTCCTCGCGATGGGGAGCCACGACGTCGCGGTGCTCGACACGCTCGTGCGCCGCGCGCGCCATCGCGTCCGCGCGCACGATCCCGAAGCGCTCGAGGCCTGCGTCGTCGCGCTCACCCGGCGCGTCGAGTCGTCGAGCGACGAGACGGAGCGGCTCATGCTCCTCCTCGACCTCGCGCGCCTCCGGCGTCGCGCGGGCGCGACGCCAGAGGCAGGTGGGGACTGCAAGCGGGCGCTCTCGGTCGACGCATCGAGCCTGACCGCGGCGTGCCTGCTCGTCGAGATCGCGGCCGAGCTCGGGGACGACGAGGCCGCGATCGTCGCGTCGCGCGCGCTCGCCGCGATCGTGACGAAGCCGGAGACGAAGGCGGAGCTCTTGCGCGACGCGGGCGACCTCGCGACCGCGCGCGGCGAGCAGGAGCTCGCGGCGAAGCTCTTCGAGGACGCGCTCCTCGCCGATCCGGAGAACGTGCAGATCGCGGCGCGCCTCGCGGCGCACCAGCGCGCGCGGCAGGCCTTCGGCGATCTCGCGCGCGTCCTCCACCTCGCCCTCGATCGCGCCCGCTCCTCGGAGGCGATCGTGCCGATCGCCTCCGAGCTCGCCGACGTCGCGCGGAACGACCTCCGCGATCCCGTCCTCGCGATCGCCGCGCTGGAGCGCCTGCGCCTCGTCTCCCCCACCCACGTCCCGACGTTGTTCTTGCTCTCGGAGCTCTTCATCGGCCAGCGCGCCTGGGACAAGGCGCTCGTCGCGCTCGCGCAGGCGGTCGAGGCCTCTCACGAGAAGGGCAACAAATTGGTTGCGCTTTCGGGGCGGGCGAGCATCTTCCGCCGCGTCTTCAACCAGCCCAAGCAGGCCGAGGTCGAGCTCCGGCGCGCGCTCGCGCTCGACGAGTTCGACACGCGCACGATCCGGAACCTGCTCGACCTCGGGGAGGGGGTCGAGCCGGAGGAGCGCGCCACGCTCCTCGGCCGCTTCGTCTCCGGTGACATCCCTCCCCTCGACCGGATGCGCGCGCTGCTCGAGCTCGCCGACGCGCGGAGGCTGGTCGGCGACGACGAGGGCGCCGAAGGCGCCCTCGTCGAGGCGGCGTCGCACTCGCCGGAGCCGTGGATGTTCGAGCACGTGCGCACCGCCGTCGCCGGCGACAACGAGGCGTTCGCGCGCGTCCTCTCGAAGGCGGTCGCGCGCGCGCACGAGGCGTCGCGCGTGATCGATCCGTCGTGGCTCGTCGGGCTCGGCGTGGTGGAGCTGGACCTCGATCGCCTCGACGAGGCGATCGAGCGGTTCGAGGAGGCGCTGCGCGCCGATCCCGGGCGCGACGACGCGCGGGTGTACCTCGCCCGCGCGCTCTCGGCGCGCGGGCAGCCGGCGGCGGCGGCGATCGCGATCACGACGATCCTCGCCTCGCCGCAGCGGCGCGTCGCGGTGGAGCTCGACCTCGTCCGGGCGCTCGAGCAGACGCTCGCGAGCGCGGGGCGGCTCACCGAGCGCTGGTCGGCGCGCGAGCTCCGCGGGATCGCGGGGGACCTCAGCGGGGAGGAGCACGGCGAGCTCGAGGCGCACGTCGCGAGCGCGGCGCGCGCGGAGGCGGAGGGGCTGTCGGCGGCGTTCCTCCGCTCCTCGCTCGTGCCGAACGGGTTCGGGCGCCATCCGATCTGGGACGTCGCCGCGATCGCGGGCGGCTTCGCCGGCAAGATGGCGCGCGTCGGGCTCACCGAGCAGGGGTCCTCGACGCGCGAGCGGGTGAAGCCGCGGACGCCGCACCCGATCCGGGTGCTCTTCGACCGGATGCTCCGCGCCTTCGGCCTCGAGGAGGTGGAGCTCGCCGTCTCCGATCACCTCGTCGTCCCCGCGGTCGCGTGCGAGGACGTGCCGTGGGTCATCGCGCCCTCGAGCCTCTCGAACGCCTCGGAGGCGTGGGCGGTCGCCGCGCTCGCGCGGCCGCTCGCGCGCGTCGCGCTCGGCGTCCCGTGGCTCGGCGCGCTCGCCGCGAACGAGGTCGCCGCGATCCTCGTCGGCACCTCGCGCCTCGTCACGCCGAACGTCAGCGCTCGCCCGCCGGAGCGGATCGAGCCGTTCGTCGACGACTTCACGAAGCGCGCGGGGAAGGCGATCGACCGCAAGCGGCGGCGCGCGCTGGAGGAGCTCGAGCCGATGCTGTCGACCGCGCCTCCGTTCGACGACTACGTCTTCGCGGAGTCGGTCGTCACGGCCGAGACGCGCGCGGCGTTCCTGCTCTCGGGGTCGCTCCGCGCGAGCCTCGACGCGCTCGCGACGACCGATCCGCCGCTCGGCGAGGCGCTCCGCGCGACGTCGGCGGACGCGCTCGAGGTCGTCTTCGGCCGCAACACCGCGCGGGATCTCGCGACGTTCGCGCTCTCGAGCGACGCCGTGTCCTTGCGCCGCGGTCTCGCCCGCGTTTGATGTGATACGCTGAAGTCGATGCTTCGCTTCTTCGCCGCGGTCACCGCCGGTGCCGCGCTCGTCCTTGCATCTTCCGGCACGGCGCACGCGTATTGCCGCACGACGACGGTGGGCGTGGCGGCGAACTACAACCCTCAGAACAGCGGCTGCTTCACGGAGGGGCTCCTCCTCTTCTGGAAGAACGCCTGCGTCAGCTACAGCATCGCGGAGGAGGGGAGCCGCAACGTCTCGTCCGACGACGCGAAGCGCATCATCGACGCGGCGTTCGCGACGTGGCCCGACCAGACCTGCACCGGCGGCGGCAGCCCCGGCATCGCGGTCACGAACATCGGTAACGCGACTTGCACGACGATCGGCTATAACCCGGATTCCCCGAACCAGAACCTCATCGTCTTCCGCGACGACCGCTGGCCCTACAACGACGCGTTCAGCACGCTCGGCCTCACCACCGTGACGTTCAACGCGGAGACGGGAGAGATCTTCGACGCGGACCTCGAGCTGAACTCGTCGCAGCGGAACCTCTCGACGACGGACGCCGTCCCGGCGAACGGCTTCGACCTCGCGAGCGTCGTCACGCACGAGGCGGGGCACTTCTACGGCCTGGCGCACGCGACGGATCCGCGGTCGACGATGTTCGCGAGCTACAAGCCGGGCTCGACCGCGCTCCGCACGCTGCAGCAAGACGACGCCGACGGCCTCTGCGCGATCTACCCCGACACGAAGACGCGCATCGTCAGCCCGAGCGTGAGCCCGACCGAGGCGATCGCGGCCGACGCGTGCAACCCGCAGCCTCGGCACGGCTTCACCGCGCTCTGCGTCGAGCCAAAAGAGGAGGAGGGCTGCGCCGTCGCTCCGCGCGCGAGCGGCAACCTGTCCGCCGTCGCCGGCGTCCTCGGCGCGGGGCTCCTCGCCGCGCGCCGCAAGCGCCGGCGTTGAGCGTCTTCCTCATCTCGCCGGCGCGGCTCGACGGCGTCCGCGCGCGCGCGATCTTCGAGCCGTCCGGGCGGGGAGGGAAGATCGCAAAAGGAGTGAGGACGCGCGAGGGGCTCCCGATCGGGGAGGTCTTCCAGATGCTCTCCGGGCTCTACTTCCGCGGCAAGCTCGCGTACGCGCGGCGCTTCGCGCGGCCGCCGGAGGGCGCGCTCTGGATCGGGAGCGGCGCGCTCGTGATCACCGCGAACCGCGGGCTCGTCCCCGCCGAGACGCGCGTGACGATCGAGCACCTCGAGGCCTTCGCCGAGACGGACATCCATCACGCCGAGCGCCGCTTCCGCGCCCCGCTCGAGCGCGACGCGGCGCTGGTGCGCGACGCGATCGGCGGAGGCGATCGCGTCGTCTTGCTGGGGAGCGTGGCGAACGCGAAGTACACCGCGCCGCTGCTCGAGGTGTTCGGCGAGCGGCTCCTCTTCCCGCGCGACTTCGTCGGTCGCGGCGACATGAGCCGCGGCGGCCTCCTCCTCCGCGCGGTCGACGCCGGCGCCGAGCTCCCGTACGTCCCGGTGAAGGGCGCGACGCTGAAGGGCGCCCGCCCGCCGAAGCTCGCGCCGCGCCGCTAGGCGCTACTGGTCCGCCTGCTCGTGGCGCTGGTAGATGAGCTCCGCGCACTGGCGCCACTCCGGCTCGTCGCTCGCGTAGCACGCGTAGCCGTAGACCAGCGCCATCGCCGGGAGCGGGATGTCGTCGATGACCTCGAGGATCCCCTCCGGCGTCATCGGGATGCCGCCTTTGTCCATGAGGTCGCCGAGCGAGTCGCGCTTCACCGCGCGCGTCGTGTCGAGGAGCTTCGTCGGATCGATGCGGAGGCCCGTCACCGTTCCGAGGAGGCGGAGGCGCCCCTTCTCCCTGTCGTCGAGCTTGCCCGCGCGGAAGGCGACGGCGGCGCCGGCCGCGGTGAGCAGCGTGAAGACGAACGCGCCGGCGACGAGCTCGCCGGACAGGAGCGTGAGGAGCGGGAGCGCGAGGCCGAGGGCAGGGAGCCAGGTCCGCGCGTAGCCGAGGCCGACGCTGCGCCAGTCGGTCTTCACCTTCATCGGACCGAGCGGGTTCGTGACGCTCGCGCGGGCCGCCGAATTGGATGTAATATACAATGATTCGACGGGGAGCAGCGCCGCGACGAACTTCGTCGCGACGTAGTGGCCGTCGACCTCGTCGACGCGGCCGAAGATCATCCGGTCGCGAGCTCCTTGCCGCGGGCGCGGATGCGCGACTCGCGCGTTTGCCACCGCGCCTTGGCCTTCTCGCGCTCGCCCTCGCGCGTGCGCGGGCTGCCGCGCTCGGGGAGGCGCTCGAGGAGCCGCGTCGTCGCCGCGGTCACGGCGAGGACGGCGCGCTCGACCTCGCCCGCCTCGTCTTTCGCGAGCTTCGAGATGCCCGCCACCTTGCGGACGTATTGGAGCGCGGCCGCGCGGATCTCCTCGGGGGTCGTCGGCGGCTGGAAGTTACGGAGGACGCGGATGTTCCGGCACATGCTCGCCCCCTCGGGGTTACGAGCGCTCCGGCCCACAGTCAAATGCGATGTCAGCGCTTGCCGTGCGTGCGGGGCTTTCGGCGCGGGAGGTGAGGGCGCGCTGCGGTCGCGGTCGGATCGGGCTCGCGCGGCGCGGCGGCGGCGGGCTTGGCGCGCTCGGGCTCGGTCGGGGCCGGCATCACCGGCGGGGTCGGGCTCACCGCCACGTGGCTCGGGCGCGGGACGTCCTCTTCCGGCGCCGCGGCGGCCGGCTTCACCGCGCCGATGCCGATCCGGAAGACGACGGCGATCGCGATGACGGCGCCGATGAAGACGAGCGGCGTGTTGGCGACGGCGGCGCCGAGCCGATGCTTCAGACGGGAGGAGATCCGCACGGCGAGGTCAGACGGTCGTGCTCCCGGAAAAGTTCCCACGATCGTCAGGGAGACGTCTAAAGTCCCCCGCGAGATGAAGCGAAAGCCGAAGCTGACGAAGCGGGAGCGGAAGGCGTTGCAGCCGTCGCGGCCGCAGCCTCGAGGCCACGATCACCAGCACATTCATTGCATTGCGTGTGGCCGCCACATCGAGCCGCAGGAGTTCGAGGCGCCCGCGACGGCGACCGCGCTCACGTGCGACCACGGCTCGAACTTCCCGGCTTGCGTCCGCTGCGTGCCCAAGGCCCAGCAGCTCATCGCCGAGCACGACCGCACGAACACCCCCGTCAAGACGGCCCCCGCCTTTCACTGAGTCTCCCTTGTTCGAGAGGGGCCAGCCCCTCTCGAGCTCTCCCCGCCGGGGCCTCTCCGCGCGCGGAGCGCGCTGCGCCGCCCCGGGCCCCCGAGAGGGCGACCGGGGGGGGTTATGCTCTGACGCCGCCCGGGGTGACGATGTGTGCTCGCGTGAGCAGCGGGCCGATCGTGCGTACGAGCTCCTCGACCGTCATCGGCTTGGGGAGGACGTGGCGGATGCCGAGCCGCTCGGCCGCGAGCCAGTCCTCGTTCCGGACGAAGCCGGTGACCATCACGATCGGCAGGTCGTCGCGGATCTCCAGCACGGCGTCCGCGAGGTCGGCCCCCGAGAGGCCCGGCATCGAGATGTCCGTGATCAGGACGTCGAAGTCGTCGGGACGCGCCCGGAACTCCCGCAGCGCGAGGACCGGATCGGTGTGGCCCGTCACGGTGTGCCCGAGCCTCTCGAGCGCGCGCTTCGCGAGGTAGACGAGGGCGTCCTCGTCGTCGACGTAGAGGACGCGCGCGGCCCCGGGCGACGGCGCGGCTGGCGCGACGACGGGAGCGGGCGCGGCGGCGGGGAAGAAGAGCGTGAACGTCGTCCCGACGTCGGGCGTGCTCTCGAGCGCGATCGCGCCGTCGTGCGCCTTCACGATGCCGTGGACGGTCGAGAGGCCGAGGCCAGTCCCTTCGCCGTGCGGCTTCGTCGTGAAGAACGGATCGAAGACGCGCCTCGTCGTGGGCTCATCCATCCCGCAGCCGTCGTCGCGGACGCTCAACGAGACGTAGTCTCCGGGGCGCAGATCGGGCGACGGCATGGACGCGTCCGCCTCGAAGCGGCGCCGGCCGAGCTGGACCTCGATCGCGCCGCTTCGGCCCTGCATCGCGTGCGCGGCGTTCGTCGCGAGGTTCATCACCACCTGATGGATCTGGACCGCGTCGGCGACGACGTGAGGCGCCGGCTCGTAGCGGCGCCTCAGCTCGACGCCGGCGGGGAGCGTCACGCGCACGAGCTCGAGGGCCTCGTCGACCACCGCGCGGAGGTCGAGCACGTCTCGATCCGGCGCCTGCTCGCGGCTGAACGTCAGGATCCGGCGCACGAGCTCCGTCGCCTGGCGCGTCGCCCGCTGGAGCGCGTGGAGGCTCTCGCGGCACGCGGTCGGGTCCTCGACGTCGAGGAGCGCGAGCTCCGCGTTGGCGTTCACGACGGCGAGCACGTTCTTGAAGTCGTGCGCGATGCCGGCCGCGAGCGTGCCGAGGGACTGGAGGCGCTGGCCCTGCTGCAGCTGGCCCTCGAGGCGCCGTCGCTCCTCCTCGGCCGCGCGGCGCGCGGTGACGTCGTGGACCGTGCCGACGAGGTGCGTCGCGCGGCCTTGCGCGTCGACGACGGGCGACACCGACACCTCGCCGTGCTTCACGCCGGACGGGTAGCGGGTGATCTCGTCCCAGGTCACGCCGCGCCCGGTGCGGATCGCCTCCTCGTATTTCTCGCGGACGAAGGACAGCGACGGCTCCGGGATCACCTCGTCGATCGTCTCGCCGATCACGTCGCGCTCGCTCAGCCCGGTCATCGCGAGGAACGCGGGGTTCACCGACAAGAACCGGAAGCGCCGCTCCTCTTCGACGCCGAGGTAGAAGATGGCGTCCTCGACGAGGCTGTAGATCTGCGCGCGGAGGGCCTCGCCGGCGTGGACGGCCTCCTCCATCCGGCGGTGCTCGGTCAGCTCGATGTCCATGCAGACGTAGCAGCGCTCGGTCTTCGTGAACGGGATCTCGAAGACGGTCGACAGCAGGTACCCCGTCGTCCCGTCCACGCGGCGGTAGCGGAACTCTCGCGGCTCGACCTTCTCGCCCCGCGCCGCCGCGCGCCGGCACTCGGCGAAGACCGACTCTTCCGCCGGGGTGAAGAACCCGAGCTCGACGAGCGTCTTGCCGATCGCCGCGCCGGGCGCCCATCCGAAGAGGCGATCCGACGCGCGGTTGCAGAAGAGGATGCGCCCTTCGGCGTCGTACCACTGGATCGCCACGTCGGGCGTGTGCTCGACGACGCTGCGCAGGCGCGCCTCGCTCTGCCGGAGGTCGACCTCCGTCTGGGCGCGGTCGAGGTGGGCGGAGACGATCCCGGCGACGGAGGTGAGGAGGTCGCGCTCCTCTTCGAGGAACGGGTGCTCGTCGTGGTAAGCGATCTCGATCGTCCCCCTGCTCGAGCCCGTGACGAGCGGCGCCTCCAGCGTCCACGGCGTCTCGGCGAAGCCGGCGCTCGCCAGCGTCGTCCCCAGCCAGCGGACGCGCGCCGCGCAGGTGTCCGGTCGCGTCCACGCCTGCGGGAGCAGCTCGACGACGGCGCGGAGCGTCTCGACGTCCACCTCGCGCGCGTCTTGCAACAACCGCGAGCAGCGGTGGAGGAGGGTGAGCTCCTTCACGCGCTCGTCGAGGACGCGGACGAGCCGGCGCCGCTCGTCCTCCGATCGCTCGCGCAGGATCGCGATCGCGGCGAGGTGCGTCGCCGCGTCGACCCACTCCATCTCGATCTCCGTCGGACGCCGCGGCTCGCGGTAGTAGATGGCGAACGTGCCGAGCACCTTGCGCTCCGGCGAGAAGATCGGCGTCGACCAGCAGGCGCGCAGCCCGAACGGGAGCGCGAGCGCGCGGTAGCGCTCCCAGTTCGGGTGGACGGCGATGTCGTCCACGATCACGCGCGCGCCGAGGTACGCCGCCGCGCCGCACGAGCCCTCCCCCGGCCCGATCGGGAGCCCGTCGAGCCGCGCCGAGTACGCCGGCGGCAGGCTCGGCGACGCCGCGTGGCGCACGCAGCCATGCTCGCCGTCGAGGAGCAGGACGGAGCAGACCAGATCGTCCCCCTGTCGCTCGATGAGACGCACGATCTGCTCGAGGACGTCACCGGCCGGCGCGTCGTACGCGATCCGCTCGAGGATCTCGCGCTGCCCCCGCTCGAAGCCGGCCCCCTGCATCGTCCATCCATACCACGAAGCGGTCGTGCGGTTCTGTCGAACATGCCGGTAATCCCAAATGGGAAATTCAAAAAGCGATTATCTTTATGCGATTAGTGGGGCCCGCCGGTTTGGGGTAGCCTCGCGAGACCTTGACCCGATCGACCTTGCGTATCGCGTTCTTGCCGCTCGTCCTCTTCGGCGCCGTCGAGGCGTGCTCGGCCGACGACGACGCGCCCCCGCCGCTCGGAGCGAGCCCCGAGGGAGGCGCGCCGGACGGCTCGTCCACCCCCGCCGGCGACGGCGGCGACGCTCCGGACGCGCGCGACGCCCAGCCGGCGGAGCCGACGAGCATCCTCTCTTTCGCGGAGGCGAACGCGATCCGCGCGCTCTCGGCCGGCGTCGTCGAGGACGACGTCGTGGTCGCCGGCGCCGACAACTTCGAGGACGACGCCGGCAACCGGAACGCGGTCGCCTTCCGCTCCGACCTCGCCGGACGCGTCCGCTGGGCGAAGCGCGTCGGGGGCGACTTCAACGATCAGCTCCTCACCCACGTCGTCGTCGGCGCCACCATGCACGGCTTCGGCATCACGCGGACGGTCTTCACCGGAGCGGCGCGCAACACCGACGTCCTCTGGGCGTCGGTCGACGTCGCGACGGGCGCGGTGAACGCGCTCCGCCACTTCGGGACGACCGCGAACGAGGACGCGCTCGGCTCGGTCGCGGTCGCCGACGGCGTGGTCGTCGTCGGCGTCAGCGGGACCGACGCGTACGTCGCGAAGGTCGCGGACGGCGCCGTCGTCTGGGCGCGGACGTGGTCGACGCCCGGCACCGACTCGTTCCGCTGGGTCGGCGTCGCCGGTGACGAGCTCGTCGCCGTCGGCTTCTCGACCCTCGTCGCCGAGGGAGGGAAGACGGAGCCGATCGTCGCGGTGTTCGATCGGAACGGCGGCCACGTTCGGTCGCGCCGTATCACCGGCGCGGCGCAAGACGTCTCCGTCTTCTCCGCGCGCGTCGTCGGCGGCGACGTCGTCCTGGCCGGCCAGACGCGCCCCGCCGCCGGAGCGCCCACCGTGCCGTTCGCGGCGCGCGTGCCGTTCGGCGACGGCCCGCTCGCGTGGGCGCGCACGTACACGACGCCGGAGACGACCGGGAACGCGACCTTCCGCGCGACCGCGCTCGCCGGCGCCGACGACGCCTTCGACCTGCCCGAGACGCTCGCCGTCGGCGGGAGCGCGGGCGGCCGCGCCTTCCTCGCCCGCCTCGCGACGAGCGACGGACAGCCGCTCGCCCGTGTCCTCCTGCGCGCTCCGGCGGAGGCGACGATCGCGCTCGATCGCGAGGTCCTCTGGGAGCGCAAGGACCGCGGCTTCGGCACGTTCTTCCAGATGACGCCGAAGGGAAGCGAGGTCTCCGCGTCCGGCCTCGCGCTCACGAACCGCCTCTTCGGCCTCGCGCCGGCGTGCACGTGGGCGTCCGAGCCCGCGCTCACGCTCGCCGAGCCGCCGGGCCTCGCCGCGGCCGACCTCGCGCCGGCCGTCGTGCCCGCGACCTTCACCGTCGCCGCGACCGGCCCCGCCCTCGTCACGACCGATCTCGCCCTCACGCAGGACGTCGGCTGCGCTCCCTGAGCTGGAACGCACATTGCTCGTCATCGAGGGCAAGGAGCCCCGAGATGGCGAAACCGAAGAGCAAGCGCCCGCCCCCGCCGCGCGACATCGACAGCGGCGACGCGTTCATTCCCGACGTCGCGCGTTCGCACACGCGCCTCATCGACGACGACGCCGAGTCGTTCGCGGAGGAGTTCATCGCCGAGGCGACCTCGGCCGAGCACGTCGCCGAGGACGCGCGCGACGATCGCGCGGACGAGGAGCTCGACGGTCTCTACGTCCTCGACTTCGACGATCTCGACGAGCCCGGCGCGTGACGCAAGCTTTGCGCGCGCACGCCCCGATTGCGTTGGTCGCGCTCTTGCTGAGCCAAAGAAGGAGGTCCTCATGAACGCGCCCAAGCGGATCGAACCGTCGCTCTCCGTCCGTCGTGCCAGCGGCACGCGGCCCGTGTCCGTCGTCCACCGGCACGCCGGCGTCGTGCGGACGCTCCTCGAAGAGGTCGACCGCACCGCGCCGAGCGATCTCCCGGACGCGGTCGACGTCCAGCTCGCGGAGGAGCTGGGACGCCTGGGCTGCCGCTGCGTCGAGCTCGCCGCCGCCCTCGCGAAGCTCGCCGAAGAGCAACGCCGCGCGCGCGACGAGGCGCCTCTCGCGCCTGCACGTTGTGCGTGAGGGCGCCGACCTTGCAGGAGCGACGCTCATGAGCCCAGCCATGATCCCGATCACGTACGACGCGCTCGTCGAGCTCACCGTCGGCCGCGGCGTCCCGAGCCGCGCGGCGGCGGAGCTCGCCGTCCGAACGACGCTCGCGATGCTCGGCCAGCTGCTCACCGACGACGAGGCCGCGTTCCTCGCGCGTCGCCTCGCGCCGGAGCTCGCGCGGCTCCTCGAGCGGAGCGAGGCCGACGTCGACGTCGACGAGCGCGCGCAGGTGGTCCTCCGGGTGCTCGGCGAGAGCGTCGACGAGGACGCGCGGCGCCTTCTCGTTCGTGTCTTGCCCGCCGAGCTCGCGCGCCATCTCGAGCCGGTCGTCTATGGAGAGCCCGAGCCGCATCGTCCACCTTCGGGGCACACGCTCGCGGACGGCCGGCCCGGAAGCCGCCGTCCGCTCTCCGAGGCCGGAGCGCGTCGGGACACGTGACTCAGACCTGCGCGTGCGCGGTCGCGGCGAGGGTGTGGGCGACGGAGGACTCCGAGAGCGGATCGCGCCCCGGCGATTGGGCGAGGTGCGCGCGCCGCGCGATGTCCGAGAGCGAGAGGAGGCCCACGAGCCGTCCGTCGGCTCCGACGACGGGGAGGCGACCGACGGCGTGACAGCGCATGCGCCGCTCCGCGTCGGCGAGCGGCTCGCGCACGTCGGCGGTGAAGAGGCGCTTCGACATCGCGGACGAGACGCGGAGGTCGAAGAGCGCGCGGCCCTGCGTGTACGCCGCCATGCAGACGTCGCGATCGGTCAGCATCGCGACGGGCTCGTCCCAGTGGTCGACGACCGCGACCGAGCCGCAGGCGTGCTCCCACATCAGCTGAGCCGCGCGCTCGAGCGAGTCTTCGGGACGACAGACCTGAGGCGCGGGACACATGACGTCGCGCACCAGGACGATCGGCGCGGTCGTGCTCTCGACCGCCTGGAGGAGGGTGGCGAAGAGCTGGTCGCCGGGTCGGATGTCGTTCATGCCCCGCCGCGTGCAATCCCGGGGCCCGACCTACGAACGCGCGTGCTCCGCGATCGCGTCGACGAGCGCAGGATCGCGCGCGAAGAGATCGCCGTGGCGGCCGCCGTGCACGCGCCGCAGGACCGCGCCACGGATGCGGTGCGCGAGCTCTTCGCCCATCCAGAAAGGGACGATCTCGTCGGCGTCGCCGTGGACGACGAGCGTGGGGACGTCGATCGCCGGCGCCTTCGCGAGCGTGTCGAAGCGGTCTTCGACGAACAGCGACGCCGGCACGAACGGCGCCGCGTCTTCGATCACGGCCGGGATCGACGTGTACGGCGTGACGAGCACGAGCTTCGCTCCGCGGCCGCGACGCGCCATCTCCGCCGCGACGCCGGTGCCGAGCGACGCGCCGGAGAGGACGATACGGTCGCGTCCGATCCCGCGCGCCGCCAGCATGTCGAGCACGGCCTCGGCGTCGGCGTAGACGCCGTTCTCGGTCGGCGTCCCGCGCGAGCGGCCGTAGCCGCGGTATTCGACGAGGACGACGCCGAGGTTGCCCGCGTGGAGACGGCGCGCGAGGTCGGCGAGGCCCTCCGCCGTCTCGCGGTTCGTGTGGAAGTGCACGACGACGCGCGCGCCGAGGTCGGCCGCGAGCTCCAGCGCGCGGACCTCGACGCCGTCGTACGCGACGAGCTGATGCTCGACGAACCCGCGCGGACGCGGCAGCGGACGCAGGTCTTGCGCCGGGAAGAGGAACCTGCGCGTCGCGATCTTTCCGCCGGCGGCCACAGCCGTCGCGAGGGCGACCAGGAGCGCGCAACGACGGAGGCGTCCGAGCATGGTCGCAACATGAATCCTGGACGACGTCTTGCAAAGGCCGAAGGCATGTACGCGGTGCTCGCCGTCGCGGTCGACCTCATCCACGCCCTCGCGATGGTGCTGTGGATCGTGGGGTTGCCGCTCCTGTTCGTGCGCCGCTATCCGCGGCTCCGCCTCGGCTATGCGGTCTACGCGATCGCGTTCATCGTCCTGAATCGGCTCTCGATGGCGGTCCTCGACGAGTGCTTCCTCACCGCGCTCGTGCGTCCGCTCTGGGCGCGCGCGGGGGCGGTGGGCGCCGACGAGTGGTTCACCGTCCGAGCGGCCTACGTCGTGTTCGGCATGGCGCCCTCGCACCGCGCGGTGGCGCTCGCCGGCGAGGCGCTCATCTTCCTCACCGCGGCCGGCGTGCTCCTGACGGCGCACCGCGCGACCAAACGAGGACCGGCGCTCGCGAGCGCCTGATCGCGAAAGGGAGGCTCGATGAACGTGCATCATGAACGAAATGGTCGCGACCGCGTCCGTACGGTCGATCCGGAGCTCCTCCACCATCAGGTCCGGAGCGGGCGGTCGATCGTCGTCGTCGACGTCCGCCCGACCGCTGCTTATCGCGGCTCGCGAGGCCGCATCCCGGGCGCGATCTCGTTGCCGATCGCGCAGCTCGTGGCGCGCCGCGCGGAGCTCGAGCAGCATCGTCATCGGCCGATCGTCGTCGTCGCCGACGACGAAGCAGGCTCGCGCCTCGGCGCTCTCGAGCTCGAGGTCGCCGGCTTCACCGAGGTGTCGGCGCTCGAGGGCGGCATGCAGCGGTGGCTCGAGCTCCGGCTGCCGATCGTCGTTCCGACGCCGCCGCCTCCGCCGCTGCCGCACTGAGCGGCCGTTGGCTCTTCCCTTGCTTGGCTCGTCGCGCCGGGCGCGTCGCCATGGTGGAGAGAGGAGATTTCGATGAGCTCGTTGCCGTTGCCGACCAGCGTATCCGGGGTGCGCAGCCAGATCGCGTTCGTGCGGACGCTGCTCGACGAGGTCGAGCGCGCGACGAAGAGCAGCACGACCGAGCCGCTGAGCGAGCAGGTCGTCGAAGAGCTGGCGCGGCTCGGCTGTCGCTGCCTCGAGCTCGCGGCGATGCTCACCACCACGACGGAGATGCCGCGATGCGCCTGAGCCACATCCTCGTGCCGATCGACTTCGGACCCGCGTCCGATCGTGCCTGCGCGCTCGCCGCCGAGATCGCGCCGAAGCTCGAGTCGAAGATCACGCTGCTCCACGTCTGGTCGATGCCGCTCCCCGCGTATGCGGAGGGGATCGTCTTTCCGTTCGACGCGATGGAGGCCGCGGCGAGGTCGAAGCTCGAACAGGCGCGCGCGCGCGTGAAGGAAAGGCTTCCGAACGTCGAGATCGCCCTCTCGATGGGCGTCGCGTGGGACCGCATCGTCGAGACAGCGAAGGAGCACGACGTCGACATGATCGTGATGGGCACGCACGGACGGCACGGCGCGCCGCGGTGGCTCCTGGGGAGCGTCGCCGAGAAGGTGGTCCGCCTCTCGCCGGTGCCAGTCCTGACCGTCCACGCCGACCGCGACCGCGCATGAGGAGGTCCGCCGCATGTTGCTCGGCGTCCGCGACCGCGCGGAGCGCGCCGCTCGCGCTGCGCGGCATCGCGGATGCAGGTCGGAGGTCGGACCCTACGACCATTGGAGGACGCCATGAACCAGCAGAGATCGACCTGGGGACACTGCGCGCACTGCAAGTTCTTCGCGAGCCCGGCGCGGGCGCCGCTCGACGGTGAGGAGGCCGCGTGCGGAGAGCCGACGCTCGAGAAGTTCCAGCTCCGCGTCGTCGGCGTCGGCGGGTGCAACCACTTCACGCTTCGCCCGGGGCTGACCGAGAGGGTGGAGGAGCCGCGCCTGTACGTGTGATCCAAGCATCGACGTGCTCCCACCAGCGCCAGAGCCACTCGATGCGCTCCTCGCGGCTCGTGGGGACGTCGCGCGCGCGGACGCGCCAGAGGTGCACGCGCACCGTCTCGCCGACGAGCGCGCCGCTCAGGAGATCTCCGAGCGTGCGCGCGCGCTCGAGGCCGGTGTGCGCGCAGAAGATCACGTCCGCCGGCGGCGCCGCCTCGAGCGTCGCGAGCGGGCCGCCCAGGCGCGGCGGCAGGACGTGCTCGAGCCGGAGCGCGCGCTCGTGGGCGGCCGGATCGGCGGCGAGCTCGGCGAGCCTCTTCGCGCGCCGCTCGTCCGAGAAGCGGGTCCCCTCCGGGAAGAGCACGAGCGCGTCGTGGCGCCCGCACGCGCGCGCGACGGCCGCGACGCGCGCGAGGTCGCCGGCGCGATCGCGGCCGCCACGATGCACGAACGCGCTGGCGACGCGGTGACCGACGAGATCGACGCACGGATCCCAGAGGAGCTCGCGCTTCGCCACGATGTGCGGCACGAGCTCGGCGGGCGCGCAGACCGTCACGAGCGGCAAGAGCACGTCGAGGAGGCTCGCGTGGCGCGTCATGACGACGGCGGGACCGCGGCGGTCGAGGACCTCCGCGCCCTCCACCTCGACCCGCATCCCGAAGATGCGGATCGCCGACGACCAGACCGTCGCCGCGAACCAGAGCTCCGCCGCGCCGTCGAGCCGGCGCTCGTACGCGCGTCCGCGGAGGAGGCCCCCGACCCAC
This sequence comes from Labilithrix sp., assembly GCA_019637155.1. Classification (NCBI taxonomy): domain Bacteria; kingdom Pseudomonadati; phylum Myxococcota; order Polyangiales; family Labilitrichaceae; genus Labilithrix; species Labilithrix sp. Next base: position 16,122 of record JAHBWE010000033.1, read on the forward strand.
GCGCGGAGCAGGATCGCGAGCCCGACGACGTGGAGCGTGACGACGACGAAGAGCGCCCCGACGACGCGGACCGCCGCGAACGAGCGCGGCCGCGCGAGGTCGACGACGAGCGCCACCGCGAAGAGCGCCGGCAGCGTCGCCAGCATGACGAGCCAGAGCGCGACGACGCCGGGCACCGTCACCGCGCGGCGCGCCCATCGTTCCTTCTCCTGCTCCAGGCTCACGCCCACCGCGATGCAAGGCGCGGCCCGCCGGTACGCGCCTTGCCGCTGGGGTCTTCGACGCGCAGCTCGCGCGCCGCGGCGCAGGAGCTGCGCGAGGAGGAAGCATGATGCCGATCATCGACGCACGCGATCTCGTGAAGAGCTACACGCTCGGCGGCGTGACGTTGCACGCGCTCGATCGCGTGAGCTTCGCGGTGGAGGAAGGGGAGCTCGTCGCGATCATGGGCGCGTCCGGCTCCGGCAAGTCGACGCTCTTGAACGTCCTCGGCTGCCTCGATCGACCCGACGAAGGGACGTACGTGCTCGCCGGTCGCGACGTCTCCGATCTCGGCCGCGACGCGCTCGCGGACGTCCGCAACCGGCTGCTCGGCTTCGTCTTCCAGAGCTTCAACCTGCTGCCGCGCACCACCGCGCAGGAGAACGTGGAGCTGCCGCTCCTCTACGGCGGCGTCGGAAGAGCGGAGCGCGCCCGGCGCGCGCGCGTCGCGCTCGAGCGGGTCGGGCTCGCCGATCGGATGCAGCACGTCCCCGGCGCGCTCTCCGGCGGACAGCAGCAGCGCGTCGCGATCGCGCGCGCGATCGTGAACGAGCCGCGCGTGGTCCTCGCCGACGAGCCGACCGGCAACCTCGACACGAAGACGAGCGCCGCGATCATGGCGCTGTTCCAAGACTTGTGGCGCGCCGGCCTCACGATCCTCTACGTGACGCACGAGCCCGACGTCGCTCGTTACGCGTCGCGCGTCGTCACGATGAAAGACGGCCGCATCGTCTCCGACGTGAAGCAGTCGCCCTCGTCCGCGCCGCTGGCGGCCTGAGTCACCGGCGATCAGTCGTCGTGCTCCGGGGGTAAGAGGCGCAGCTCGACGCGTCGATCGGTCGCGTCTCCGGAGCGGCGCTGCGTGTCGGCGTAGCCGGCGAACGACAGGCGTCCGCGCTCGATCCCTTCGCCGACCAGGAAGTCGACGACGCGGCGCGCGCGCGCCTCGGAGAGGACCCTCCTCGCCGGCTCGCGCTCGGTCGCGTGCCCGGCGACGTGGAACCGCGCGCCGGGCAGCGATCGCGCGACGACGGCGAGCTCGCGGAGCGCGACGCGCGCCGGCGGCGAGAGCTCGTCGCTGCCGTGCGTGAACGAGACCTCGGCGTCGCGCGCGGCCGCGCGCGCGCGCTCGATGCGCTCTTGCGCGACGGCGACGCGCTCGATGTCGCGTGCGCGCTCGCACCGCCGCGCGTCGATGAACGCGAGCAGCGCGGCGGCCTCCGCCAGTCCTCCCGTCGGCGCGGGGAGCGGCTCGGCCGCGGTCGCGGCGGGCGGTGTGTCGGTCCATCGCTCGAGCGTCGCGCTCCACTCGCGGGCGTCGGCCGCGACGCGCGCCTCCTCCAGCGCGCGCGCTCGGAGCTCCGCCGCGCCGGCGGAGGGAGACGTCGGCTCCGTCACGATGCAGGCGGCGAGCGCGAGCACGAGCGGCGTTCGGAGGAGGTCCACGTCCGCGGTCGAGCACGCTCCGTACCTTTGCGCGACGACTCGCAAGGATTGCGCTGGCGCGCTGGTTGCTCTGGCTCTCTCGGGAGGTGCGCCATGGCGACGTTCCTACGCGAGATCATGAACCCCGAGCTGGTCGCGTTCCCCGAGAGCGCTCGTCCCGACGAGGCGCTCGAGCGACTCCTCGCGCTCGAGATCACGGCCGCGCCCGTGATCGACGCCGATCGCCGCCCGATCGGCGTCACCTCCATCCGCGACCTGCTCCGCGACGCGCGCACGCGGCCGCCGATGAGCGCCCCTGCGCTCGCGGTGTCCGCCAACATGCTCGTCGAGGACGCGGCGCAGGTCCTCGCCGAGAGCGGGCGGCATCACCTCGTCGTGGTGGGGAGCGACGGGCGGCTCGCCGGCTTCGTGACGAGCCTCGACCTCCTCCGCGCGCTGGTGGGGCTGCCGCCGCGTTTCCCGGCCACGTTCCCTCATCGCGACGAGAAGCTCGGCGTCGCCTGGACGGACACGATGCCGTTCGACGCGAGCCACGTCGCCGCTGCGCCGGAGGAGGCCGGCGTCCTCGTCCTCTCCGTCGGCGGCGTCGCGCGCACCGAGCAGGACCTGCGCGTCGAGGAGGCGGCGTCGCTGCGGACCCGCCTGCGCGAGCTGCGCGAGCTTCCGCTCGGCGACGGGAGCGCGCTGGCGCGGGCGCTCCAGCGGACGGACCTGCGGTTCCGCTGCGCTCGAACCGACGATCCGGCGCTGCGGGCGCACGTCGTCCGCGAGCTCCGCGAGCGCATCGAGCGCGCACCCGTCGCGTGAGCGCAGCGGCACATGCACTGCAAGCGAAGGCGCTGCATGGATCCGTCCTGCATCCTGGTCGTGCATCTCTCGCGGCCCGGCACGACGCGCGCCGTCTCGATCGCGATTCACGCGAGCTCGAGGGCACCGTCGAGCGCGATCGCCGCCGCACGGACGCACGAGCTGGTCGCGTGAGCGGAGCATGAGCGACTCGCTCTTGTCCCTCGCGCTCGCGTTCGCGCTCGTCGGCGTCAACGGCGTCTTCGTGGCGGCGGAGTTCGCGATCGTGCGCGTGCGCCGGACGCGGCTGGAGGAGCTGGTCGGCCTCGGGCACGCGCGCGCGACGGAGGCGATCGAGCTCGTCGACAAGATGGCCGACTACCTGACGACGACGCAGATCGGCGTGACGGCGACGAGCCTCGGCGTCGGGTGGCTCGGCGAGAGCGCGTTCTCGCGCCTCATCGCGGGGGTGCTGCCGGAGGGGAACGACGCGCTCGCCCATCTCCTCGCCGGCGGCGCGGCCTTCCTCGTCGTCACGTTCGTGCACGTGGTGCTCGGCGAGATCGTGCCGAAGAACCTCGCCGTCGTGCACGCCGATCGTTATCTCATCGCGCTCGCGCCGCCGCTCCGGATCCTGCACCGCGTGCTTCGCCCGCTCTCGGTCGCGTTCACCGCCGTCGCCGGGGCGGTGCAGCGCGTGCTCGGCCACCGCGAGCGAACGCCGTCGCCGCTCTCGGAGCATGAGCTGAAGCTCGTGATGATGGACTCGCACGAGGACGGCGTCCTGACGCGCGGCGAGGCGTCGATCATCCTCCGCGCCTTCGAGTTCGCCGACAAGCACGCGAGCGAGATCATGACGCCGGCGGAGGACGTGGACTACGTCTCGCTCTCGCGCACGTTCGAAGAGAACCTCGCCGTCGCGCGCGCGCACATGCACACGCACGTGCCGCTGTGCCGGACCGGCCTCGACTCCGCCTACGCGCTCGTGTCCGTGCTCGACGTCCTCTTCCGTTTCGAGAGCTCGAACGAGGCGTTCGAGCGCGCGGCCAAGCCGCTCCTCGAGGTCCCGGCCGACCTCTCGCAGGAGGAGGTCCTTCGCCGCTTGAAGGTCTCCGGCGCGCACCTGGTCGTCGTCCGCGCGGCCCCGGCCCGTCGCGTGCTCGGCGTCGTCACCCTCGAAAACGTCCTCGGCTCCCTCGTCGCCGGCGTCGCGGAGCCGTGACGTCACCGCGCGCGGACGTCGTGCGGAAACGTCGACACGCCACATTCTGTGTGTCAGACCGTTCGGCTATCCCAGAATGGCCTCTACCATTTCGGCGTCTCGGCTACTCTTCTCGATCGATGCGCTGGCAGTTCGGAGGGGTCGCGCTCATCGGTCTCGTCGCGTCGTGCGGTGGGAAGACAGGGATACCCGACGATCGGCTGCCGGATGAGGAGCAGCCGAAGCTGGGGCTGCAGGGGTCGTGTCCGGCCCAGCACCCATGCGCGACCGAGCACTGCCTGCTCGTTATCCCTTCGGGTGCGCTGCCCGTCGAGGCGAAGGTGGAGCTCGTCGAGCACGTCCGGCCAAGTGCGCTCGAAGGTGAGACCACGGCGCCCTTCGTTTGCGAGATCACGACGAGCGGCACTCCGGCGTCGCCGCTCGACCTCACCGTGCGTCTCGGCGGACCGATCCCGCCGGACACGATCCTCTTCAAGTACGGCGATGTCGTCACTGCCGTGAAATCATCCACTCCAACCGGCGAACGCGTCCAGGCGCTCGTTCCTGGCGCAGGGGTCTACGGGGTCACGCAGGCATCCGAGACGTGGCGGCTCGAGAGTACGTTCGAGCACGATCCGCTCTCTTCGGGCGATACCCCCGCGCTCCTCCGCAACTTCGCGCGGCACAGCACGTTCGCCGCCTACTGGGATGGTACCCGCTTCTTTCTCGGCAATGGACCACGCGTCCTGATCTGGAATGGGATCCCGAAGCCGGGAGAACGACCATCCGTCATCGTAGGTTCTCCCGACATCGATCACGTTCCGGAAGGTACCTCTTCCTCGAAGCTCGGTGGGACGGTCGCGGCAATCTGGTCCGACGGCAAGAAGCTCGTCGTTGCGGCAGGCAATCGAGTGCTCGTTTGGAGCTCGGTCCCGAGCCGTAACTTTGCAACGGCCGATCTCGTGTTGGGGCAGCAGGACTTCGTGGCGAACGGCGCGAACGCCGGTGGCGTCTCCGCTTCAACGATGTCGAGGCCCAGCGCAATCGACTCGGATGGCGAGCGTCTCCTCGTCGCTGATCTCTTGAACCATCGTGTTCTTGCATGGTCGCGGTTTCCCACCAGCATTGGCGAGCCGGCGACCTCCGTGCTGGGGCAAGGATCTTTCGGTTCCAGTGATATCGCTACTTTTTACCAGCCTTGGAGTGCGGTTCTCGACGGCCCCGGCGCACACGTCGCGAGCTACTTCGGGGGACCATCATGGTTCGAGAGTCTCGCGACCAACACGACACCGTCTCCACCGCCGATTCCGGCCGGCGGTCCGACGCGTGTCCATTCGGATGTGTTGCCTCATACCTCCGGCGTCGCGCGGCTGCCGAGCGCCGTGGCCTACCTCGATCCATTTGGTCGGCGCATCGCAGTCCATCGCGACGGAGCGAACGACGCGATCCGCTTCGTCCTCGGACAGCCCGACACAACACGTGCAGCGATGAACCCCGTCTCGGCGTCCACCTTCGAAGAGGGGAGGCTGCTCTTTGCGCACGGACGTCTGCTCGTTCCGGATCGCGGTCGCGTCCTCGTCTACGACACGCTTCCGACATACAACTTTGCACCGGCGTCCCGCGTCGTCGGGACAGCGGGATTCACCGTCTCGGATTCGGCTGCCGATTATCGCCGTATCTCGGCCTCCGCGCTCGCTCGTCCGGCCGATGTCGCCGCGAATGGTTCCGTCGTCGCGGTTGCTGACCGCGCCAACAACCGCGTCCTCCTCTACGACGCGCGCCTGCCGATCTCGAACGCAGCTGCCACCGTGGTGCTCGGGCAGCCGGACGCGCGCTCGTTCATTCCGAACGTCGATCAGGTCAAACCTGGCGCCGCGACCCTGTCGGGGCCGACGGCGGTGGCGCTCGACGACCGTAGGTTGTTCGTCGCCGATACCGAGAACCACCGCGTCCTCATGTGGTCCCCAATCCCGACGAGATCGGGCGTCCCTGCGAACGTCGTGCTTGGACAAACCGATGCTGTATCCAATCGACCCAATCATGGCAATGACGACGCGGACGGAGATGGGTATTCGGATGCGGACGCGCGGGGACTCTTCGCGCCCTCCGGCATCGCGACGGACGGGACGAACCTCTTCGTTTCGGACCGCGTGAACAACCGCATACTGGCGTGGAGAGACACCTCGAGGCTGTTCGACGGTCGCCCTGCCGACGTCGTCATCGGACAGCCGACCTTCACCGAGAGCAAGGCCAATCACGGGACCGACCCGTTCTCGCCGCGGCCGGACGGCTTCAACCTTCCGACGGGCATTACGCTCGCGCGTGGTGCTCTATGGATTGCCGACACGGAAAATAACCGGATTGTCCGTTGGGACGAGCCACTCTCATCAACGGCCGCGACGAGCTTCATCGGTCAGGCGACCGGCTCGGCGATTTCGAACCCCAACGTTTACGGCAGGACGTCGGTGAACGCGGGCGCTGCGCTCGTCTCTCCGACGAGCGCAGCATCGGTTGTCCGGCCGAGGGCCGTCGCCGTCCGCGGTGACGTCGTGTTCGTCAGTGAGTCGACGACGAACCGTGTCCATGTCTTTCGTTCCACGGAGACCGGTGCCCAGCCCATTGGACAGATCGGCCAGCGCGAAGCGACGACCGCGATTCCGAACGAGAATGGTCTTGGACCGCGATCGCTCTCCGCTCCCGAAGGCCTCTTCGTTCGCGACAATGACCTGTTCGTCGCCGACAGCGCGAACCATCGCGTGCTCTGCTTCGACGCCAGCATCTCGACGAGCGAGATGAGCGCGACGAAGGTCCTCGGACAGGCTTCCTTCTTGTCGTCGGGCTTCAACCAGTCTGCTGCGGTGACCGCCGGCGGGGCGACGAGGCCGCGCGGTCTCTGGCTCCAAGGCAATGACCTCTTCGTTGCAGAGTCGAGCCGCAATCGAGTCGTCGTTCATACCATCCCGCTCGTCGCCGGCGCGACGCCGACGCGGATCCTGGGCCAGCCTGACGCGAACCTCTCTCTCCCCAATGCCGGGGGGGAGGCGACAGCGGCGTCGTTGTCGTCGCCGAGTGGTGTCTTCGTGGACAACGGACGCGTGATCGTCGCTGACACGGGCAATCATCGCGTCTTGATCTTTCCGCGCAATGGATCGGAGGCTGCGGTCGTCCTCGGACAACAGACGTTCACGGCGTCGGAACGAAACGGAGGACGGAGACCGTCCGCATCGACCCTCGCCGCGCCCAGTGCCGCCGTTTCCGACGGCGAACGTCTCATCGTCGCTGATACCGGCAACCATCGAGTACTGGTATGGGACCGGATCCCGACGCAAAATGGACAGCCTGCCGATCGCGTTTTCGGACAATCCGACTTCGAGGTGGTCATGTCGAACCGCGGTAGCGCGGCCGCGTCCGGTCACACGCTCAACCTGCCGAGCGCACTGCTCGTCGACGGCCATCGCCTCTACGTCTCCGACACCGGCAACAACCGCGTTCTGGCGCTTCGTTTGCCTATCACGAAGGACGCCGAGGCCGAGCTCGCGCTCGGTCAACCGGATCTACGGTCGCGTACGGCGTCTGCGGATATCAACGATTCGTCGCGTCTTAGCGGGCCTGTCGCGCTCGCGTCGGACATGACGAACCTCTTCGTCGCGGACCGCGACTCGAACCGCGTGGTCGCGTATGATCTCGCGACGGTGGCGATGGGCGCGACGGCGCACACGCTCTTCAATTCCAACAGCGGGCTTGTCGCGGTGGGACCAGCTGGGCTCGCGGTCGAGCGGACGCCGCTCTTCACGTCGCGGCTCTTCGTGGCCGATACGAACAACGATCGTATCCTCGTCCTTTCGTCGGTGACCCGGCTTCGGTGATCTTCGCGGTCGTCACCGCGCGCGGACGTCGTGGGAGAGCATGCGGTCGCCGTCGAAGATGAAGCGGCCTTGGAAGTGTTCGCGGCGGAGGAGGCGTGGGAGCCATATCGCGTCGTCGGCCCACATGCGTGGCCATGGGATCGCGTCGAGAGGAGTCCAGATCGGCTTGGCCTCGTCGGTCTCGATCGGCTCGCCCACGCATGCGTCGGCGCGGAACACGTGGCAGTGCAGCGTGTAGCCGTCGACGAAATGGAACGAGAGCTCGCCGTGCTCGACCACGCCGGTCGCGCCGACGCCGACCTCCTCGCGGAGCTCCCGCACCGCCGCGTCGAACGCGGACTCGTCCGGCTCGATGCGACCGCCCGGCGCGTTGATCTTCCCCGCGCCGAGCCCCCGCTTCTTCTCGATGAGGAGGAGCCGCCCAGCCTCCTCCTCCACGATGAAGAGGAGCGTCGCGCGGTCCCGCGGGCTCCACGACTCCCAGTCGACGTCCATGCCCCGGAATTTTCCAGCAATTCCGTGGATAATGCACGGGTCCTGGAGCCGCCTCGAGATCCATGGACAACGATGTGCGCCGGCCTGGAAAAGGGCTGCAAATAGCTGGAATGATTGGTTGGTTGCTGTTCCGCCCGGAGCGGAACGAGGCTTGCTGGACTCCTTCGCATGAGCGCGAGCGTCCGTCCCTCGATTCCCCGTCCCTCGATCGCGAAGGCCTCGGCGCCGCCGCCGCCGCCGCGCGAGAAGATGGCCACGCTCGATCTCGAGGACGACGACATCGTCGGCATCGCCGTCGCGCCGATCGTCAAGAAGTCCTCCGCGCCGCCGCCGCCGCCCTCGATCCGCAGCGCGCCGCCGCCGCCGCCGAGCCACGTCGCCCCGAAGGCGTCGGTCGCGCCGCCCGCGTCGGTCGCGCCCGTTTCGTTCCCGCCCGCCTCGATCCCCGCGCCGATCGGCGCTGCGCCGATGGCGATGCCCTCGATCCCGCCGCCCGCGCCGGTCGCGAACGTCTTCCGCCTCTCCGTCACCGATCCGACCGACGTCGTGTTCGAGGGGATGTACGGGCTCGCGTTCGCGAAGTCGACGGGGGAGGCCGCCGAGATGTGCGCCGAGACGCTCGCGAAGGCGCTCGGGGCGCGCGCGGTCGTGATTCACCGCCACGACCTCTCGAGCCGCGAGCTCCGCGCGATCGGCGCGCACGGCGACGGCGACTTCGACATCATCGGCTCCGCCGAGACGAGCGAGGACGACCTCGTCGCGTCCGCCGTCATCTGCAACCAGAAGTCCGTCACGATGAAGTTCGACGGCGAGCTCCCCGCCGTCGCGCCGAAGCGCCTCCGCCACGTCGGCGCGCCGCGCACCGTGGTCGCTGCGCCCGCGATGTCGTGGGGCCGCTGCCTCGCCATCGTCGAGGTCATCGACGCCGACGAGCGCTACGCCGCCCGCGTCGCCGACTCGGCCACCTACGTCGCAGAACAGCTCGCCCGCTTCCTCCTCACCCAAGCGGCCTGAGCTCGTCAGGGTGGGGTCCATGGATCCACCGCTGACGGTTTCCGTTTAGGTCGGATTCCAGCCGTCGGGAGCGGATTCCTTCGATAAAGAACGAGGGTGGGGTTGCCTTCGCGGCGGCATGCCTGCTGCACTTGGTCTCCTGGGCCGGTTGTCGGGACCGGCCATTGGAGAGGTGAAGGCAATGCGGATTACGCTCGGCGTTCTCGTCCTCGGCGCGATGGCTCTCGTCGTTGGTTGCAGCGGCGATGACGAAGGCACGACGCGCAGGCCGGGCGGAAACACGAGCAGCAGCGGCGGCCCGGACGATCCGGGCGGACCCCAGACGCCCGGACCCACCGGCACCGCGAGCGCCGCCGTGACCGCGTGCGAGGCCGTCGCCGCGCCGAAGCAGCTCTCCGACGCGAAGGCCGCGGGCGAGCTCCGCATCGCGGGCACCGGCGTCTTCTTCCGCTCGGGCACCAACGTCGAGCGCATCCTCAAGGACGGCAACGGCAAGAAGACCGTGTTCACGTCGCCGAACCTCGTCCGCATGTTCGCCGACAGGAAGGGGCTCCTCCTCGTCGAGCAGACGAACGAGGGCAACCCGAACGCGATCCTGCGCGGGTACGCCGCGAACCAGATCGAGGACGACGGCGACCCCGAGACGCCGCCCCCGCCGGAGCCCGCCTTCCCCGAGTTCCCCGTCGCCGAGGGCGAAGACCCCGGCGGCACCACCGCCGCGACGAACTTCAACGCGATCAGCGCGACGGTCTTCGGCGCCGACGCGAAGAGCTACTACGCGCTCGCGGAGGACAACAACGGCGGCAACGCGATCCTCATCGCGATCGACCGCACCGCGCTGACGCAGACGACGATCGTGTCGACGGACAAGGAGATCAAGAACCCGATCCTCGCGAACAACACGATCTTCTGGGTCGAAGATACCCAGCGCATCAAGAAGATCACGCTCGCGACCGAGGAGCAGCCGCAGGGGCAGGCGACGGAGATCTTCGGCCTCGGTGACTGCAACCTCGCCGTGAGCGAGAGCCTCGCCTACTGCAGCGTCGGCGCCACGATCGAGACGCGCGACCTCGAGGGCAAGAACGCGAAGACGGTGTTCGGCGTGGACAAGAGCAAGAGCACGTCTCCGTTCGGCGTGGCCGAGTTCTTCGGCGACAAGCTCTACGTCCGCTCCGCGTCGCCCGACGCCGAGGTCCAGCACTTCATCCGTTCGATCGCGCCCGACGGCAGCGACGAGTCGTTCGTCGCCTGCAAGCGCACCGCGATCCGCGACCTGACGTCCGACGGCACCGACGTCGTCTGGGCCGACGACACCGGCGTGTTCATGGTCGCGAAGAAGTGACGGCGCTCGAGGTCACGAAGAGCGAAGGCGTCGCGGAGGTCGTCCTCACCGGGCCCGGCAAGGGCAACGCGATGGGGCTCGACTTCTTCCGCGAGCTCCCCGAGGTGTTCGGCGCCCTCGACGAGGACGAGGCCGTGCGCGCGGTGGTCGTCCGCGGAAAGGGCGGCATCTTCTCGTACGGCCTCGACGTGAGGTCGGTCGCGCCGACGCTCTTGCCGCTCGTCGCGCCGGAGAACCTCGCGAAGGAGCGCACCGCGCTCCTCAAGAAGATCGGCGAGTGGCAGCGCGGCTTCGACGCGGTCGCGCGCTGCGCGAAGCCGGTCATCGCCGCGATCGCGGGGCCGTGCATCGGCGGCGGCGTCGACCTCGCGTCCGCGTGCGACGTCCGCTTCTGCGCGCGCGACGCGAAGTTCAGCGTGCGCGAGGTGAAGCTCGCGATCGTCGCCGACATGGGCAGCCTCCAGCGGCTGCCGCGCATCATCGGTCACGGCCACACGCGCGAGCTCGCCTTCACGGGCAAGGACATCGACGCCGCGCACGCGCATCGCATCGGCCTCGTGAACGAGGTCCTCGACGACGAGGCCGCGCTCCTCGATCGCGCGCGCGCCACCGCGCGGGAGATCGCGGCGAACCCGCCCCTCGCGGTGCAAGGCATCAAGCAGGTGCTCGCCTTCGGCGAGGAGCGCCGCACGCTCGAGGCCGAGCGCTACGTCGCGGTCTGGAACGCGGCGTTCCTCTCGTCGAAGGACCTCGTCGAGGCGATGACCGCGTTCATGGAGAAGCGGCCCCCGAAGTTCACCGGGCAGTAGCCGCGTCAGACCTGCTCGCTCGCCATGAGCTGCACGTAACGGGCGACCTGCTTCGTCGTCTCCGCGCCGGGCGACACGAGCTCGATCCCGATCGCGCGCACCGCGCCGACGTCGTCCGCGTTCGGCGCGCGGCTCCACTTCACGATCGCCATCTCCGAGACGACCTTGCCGTCGATCGGGAGCGCGAAGCGGATCGTGACCTGCGCGCGGTCGGCGATGTGGCCGCGCGTGACGACGAAGAGGCCGCCGGCGGAGATGTCCTCGCTCCGGCCGTCGACCGCGCCGATGCCCGCGATCTCGACGCGCACCGGCGTGCGGTACGGCGCGCGCGGGAAGCGGCGCAGCTCCTTCGGCGACTCGGCCGGCGGCGCCGCGGGCGGACGCATCGACGCGCCGCGCTTCTCCGGGACCGCGGTGAGGACCGTCGTCGGCTCGCGCGCCTTCATCGCGTCCGCGAGCGCGTCGGCGAAGTCCTTCACCGAGCCTTCCTTCGCGAGCGCGCGCTTCACGACCGGCGCGAGGGCGGCGTCCTTGATCGCGGCCGTCGCGTCCTCCTTGTCGCCGGCGGGTCGCCCCACCAGCGCGAGGAACGCGCACGCCCCGACCCCGGAGAGGTCCGGTCCCGTGTCGCTCGTCGCGTCGTCGACGCTCGCCGCCTCCCAGCCCACGAGCTTCACGCGCTCGGTGCCCCACGCGTCGCGCGCGATGACGACGTGCTCCGGCCGCACGCTCGAGTGGCGCACCCCGGCCTCGTGCGCGGCGGCGAGCACCTCCGCGAGCTGGCGGACGATCGCGCAGGCCTCCTGCGTCTCGAGCGCGCCGCGCGCCGCGACGAGGCCCTCGAGCGTCTTGCCCTCCGCGCTCTCCACCACGATGAACGGATCGCCGAGCTCGGTCGTGCCCGCGTCGCGGAGCTCGAGCGCGCCGGGATGGTGGACGCGCGCGAGCGCATACTGCTCGCGGCGCACGCCCGAGTAGTCGTTCGCGCGGAGGCCGATCTTGGCGATCGATCGGCGCGCGGTCCGCACGTGCTTCACCTCCCACGTGACGACGCGCTTCGGTCGCGTGCGCGGGGTGAGGTCGCGCAGGAGCTCGTAGCGGCCTTCGAGGACGTTGCCCTTCTCGTACGCCGCGCGCCGCCAGCGCTCGACCGAGCCTTTGAGGAGGCCGTAGAGCTGCGGTCCGGTGAAGAGCTCGTTCGAGACGATGATCGGCGCGTTCGCGTCGTGGGCGAGCCGATCGATCGCGGCGCGCTCGTTCGCGTAGATCTCCGCGCCGACGACGAACGCGCAGATGGTCGTGTTCGCGACCTCCTCCTTCGCCTCCGGGATGCTCGCGCTCGTCGCGAACGCGGCGACGGAGCGCGACGCGGCGCGGACCCGCGCGAAGAGCTCCTCCTTCGCGCCGATGACGAGGATGTGCGGCGTCGCCCCGGGGCTGTGCGACTCGGGGGCGGGCTCGTCGAAGAGCTCCGACGCCTCGAGGACGGCGGAGACCTCGATCACGCTCGAGCTCTCGCGGAGGATGACCGGCGGCGGCTGCGGCGTGCTCACCGACGCCTGCGTCGCCTTCGAGATCGGCAGCGGCGGCGGCGGCTTCGACACCGCCGGGCGCGGCATCTGCGGGTTCGTCTTCGGCGACACGGGGGGGAACGATCCCTCCGGCACGACGATCGGCGGCAGCGGCGAGGGCTCCGGCGGCGCGGGGTAGAGCCGATCGAGGTGCTCCTTGATCTCGCTCGCGAGCGCGACCATCGGCTTCACCGGCATCGTCGCCGCCGACGTCGCCTCCGAGAGCGCGACGTCGTCGGTCGGGTCGTCCATCGCGACGTAGAGCGCGGTCGACCCGCGCGAGGTGCGGAGATGGACCGGGATCATGAAGTGGCGGCGCGCGATCTCGCGCGGGAGCTTCTCCACCGCCTCGGGCGCGATCTCGACGCGCTGGAGCGAGACCCACGGGCACGCGAGCTGATGGGAGAGGAACTGCGCGAGCTGGTGCGGGCGGACGAGGCCCTTGTCCGCGAGGACGTCGCCGAGGCGCTTGCCCTCGGCCTTCTGGACGGCGAGCGCCTCGTCGAGCTTCTCCTGCGTGAGGAGGCCCGAGGAGACGAGGAGGCGTCCGAGGGGTGCTGCCGATTCCATCGCGGTTCTTACTTCACTTCACTTCGCGAGCTTCAGCTCGACGGCCTTGGGGACGGACTCCACGACGTCGACCTCCGCGCTCGCCTCCTTGTAGCCCGCCGCCCACGCCGTGATCTTGTAGTGCCCCGGGTTGACGGGACGGGCGATGCCGAGGACCTCGTTCGGGAGCGAGTTGCCGTTCAGCTTCACGACGAGCTGCGTGAGCGTGCTCGCCGCGGGGAGCACCTGCACCCGGAGCGTCGGCACGCGCGGCTTGAGCGCGGAGAGCTCCTTGTTCCCTTCGTCCTGCGCCTGCTTGAACGCTTCGGGCGCGCCCTTCTCGAGCGTCACGTGCGCGAGGGCTTCGTAGGTCTCCTGCGCCTCGAGCAGCTTGCCGAGCTTCGCCTGGCACTGCGCGATGCGGAGCTGGTGCGTCGGGGCGGCGTAGAACTTCTGCGCCGTCTCGTACTTCGGGAGCGCCTCCGCGCAGTCGCCCTTGTCCTGGAACGCGACGCCCTCGAGGTACGCCGCGCGCGCGGTCGCCTTGCGCTCCGACTCGCTCATGTTCGGCGGCGGACCCGCAGGCGTCGCCGCGCTCCCCGACGCCGGTGGCGCGGGCGTGCCCGGCGTCACGGTCGGGACCGGGGCGCCGGCGGCGGCGGCGAGGGTCGCGGACTCGCCGGGCTTCATCGTCGCGACGTACTTCTCGTTGACGTCGAACCAGGCGCCCGAGATCGCGTCGATGAGGATCGGGATGCAGAGGCAGACGGGGATGACGCAGGTGAGGATGTCGAGCGTGACCCAGGCCGGGTTGATGCTCTTCTGCACCACGCCGATGTGGTCCTCGTAGCCGGCCTTCACCATCGTGATCTGCGTCGTGCCGTTGCGCTCGATGTCGACCTTCTTCGGCGTCGCCCCGAGCTTGCGCGGGCCCATGTTCGCCTCCGCGCCGGCGGGGTTCGACTCGAACTGGACCGATTCTTTCGAGCCACGAAAGACCGCTGCGCAGCTGCAGAGCGACAAGGAAAGGACGAGGACGTAGCCCGTGCGCATGGGCTGCCGAGGCTAGGCAAAACCGCGCCTGCTTTCAATCAACGTCGGGGCTTTGCCCCGACACCCCACCCCAGACACGGCCCTCGCGCTGGCGCGCTCGGGGCGCTTCGCGCCCGCTTGCGCGGCCGCTTCTGGGGCCCCGCTCGATGGATCGAAAGAGATTGCTACTGGCGTCGGGTGGCGTGTGTCATCTACGCGATGACGACAACGACTGTGAATTATGCGGGTCAGGCGCTCCAGATGCTTCGCTTCGATGGCAAGGAGGACTTGCAGCGCCGGGATCCGACGATCTTCGAGAAGGTCCGCGACAGCGTCTTCAAGGAGTACGATCCGATGCTCGCCTCGATCGCGGCGGGGTGGCCGGGCACCGTCGTTTACGGGGACGTGCGGTTCCCGCATACGGAGGAGACGGAGGCGAGCTGCTTCGAGGACTTCTATGACGCCCTCGGCGAGGACCACGGCAAGTCGCTGGTGTTCGCCGGCTCGCTCGACGTGGAGAGAGGTATGATGCTTCCCGACCGCGCGAGGGTCGTGGTCCTCGGCGACCTCGCGACGGTGGGGCTCTGCAATGTCCAGTGCGAGATTTGGGTCGAGGGGACGACCACCATCGCGGGTGGGCTCTACTTCGACTCGAACAACGGCGGCTACACGAAGCTGACGCTGGCCGTGCCGGCGGGCTTCATCGCCACGTCGGCGAACCTCTTCGACGTCGAGCTACGCGCGAAGTACTACTTCGACCCGCTCTTCCGCTGCGGCTTCGGCGCGACACCGACGACCAGGCACGAGGAGATCATCACGGAGGCCTTCCGTCCGGGCGAGCGTGTCCAACAGGTCACCCTCGACGACCTCGCCGACTTCTTCACGAAGATGAACCCCGAGGTCGGGGAAGAGGTGCGCGCCGGCGACTACGGATCGTGGCTCGAGGTCCTCCTCGCCACGCTCGACTCGCGATCGTTGGTGACGTTTCTCGACGAGCGCTACGGCTGAGACGGCGGCGCTCAGTTTGGGGCGCCGGCGATTCGGGTTGGCTTTGCGGTGGGATCGAGGGGTTTTTCGTTGGCGGCCAGCCAGTCGAAGGCCTCGCCGAAGAGGCGTTCGCCGTCGCCGACTTGGCCGTGTATGCAGCCTGGCATCTCGAGGTAAGTCGCGGGGGTTCCGAGCCGCTTCGTCGCGGCCGCGGCTTGGCGCATCCGCGCGGTCACCTCGCGATCGCATGCCATCGTGACGAGGGCGCGTGACTTCGCGAAGCTCGCAGGCGAAGGATCGCGCGGCGACGCGATGACGACGACGCGCGCGTACCGCCCGGGGTGACGCGCCGCGAGCTGCTCGCCGAGCGCGGCGCCCTGCGAGTACCCGACGAGGGTGATGCCTTCCTTCGGGATCTCCATCACGCCGGACGCGGCGAGCGCGGCCTCGATGCGCGCATGCAGGCGCGACGCGTCCCACGAGAACGTGTGGTAGTCGGACGAGGCGCCGGGTCCGCACGGCTGATCGCCCTCGAGCGCGACGACGCCGCCGGCCTTCTGCGCGGCCTCGCGGAACGACCACAGGTACGCGCCCGCGTTCGAGCACACGCCGCCGACGAAGACGGAGAGCGGCGCCTTGCCGTCGGCGGAGCGCACGATCGAGGCGACCGTGTCGCCGGGCACGAGGAGCTTCTCGACCGTCGCCGGCGGCGCAGGCTTGGTCTCCTCGAGCTCGATCTCGACCTTTGGCGCGGGCTCCGCCACCGCGGCTGGCTTGTTTTCGGCGGCCGGAGGGCGGCGGCAGGCGACGAGGAAGAGGAACGCGACGGCGAGCCAGCGAGGCATGAGCGTTCTTCGCGCGAGCCTCCGAGATCGTGACGCTACTTGAACCACTGATCCGGCGGCGGGATGTAGATGCCGCCGGGGCCGGTCTTTCGCTGCTTCTTCGGGGCCGGCTTGGGCGCGGGGCGCGCCGGCGCGGCAGAGGACGCGGCCGGCGGGGGCTCGGCGGCGACCGCGGGCTCCGGCTCTGGAGGCGGCGGCGGCGGAGGCGGAGGTGGTGGAGGTGGGGGCATGAACGCCGAAGGCACATGCTTCAGCGTGCCCGAGTGGGTGGTCGCGTCCTTGGCGGGCTTCGCGTCCTTGCCGCCGCTCATGCCGAGCGCGATGAAGACGAGCAGGAGCGCGCCCACCGACGCGATCCCCGCCGGCACGAGCCACCGCGGCCGCTCCGGCGGCGTGGGCGCGGGCCGGCTGCTCGTCTTCGCGTCCGGCGGCGCCTCGATCGACGCGATGCTGCGCGCGACCGCGACCGCGACGGGCCCCGGCTCCGGCGTCTCGAGCGCGTCGATCGCGGTGAGGAGATCGGCTGCGGTCTGCACGCGATCGTCCGGCTGGCGCTGCAACATCTTCGTGATGAGCGCCTTCGCGGCGTCGGTCGGGACCGCGCTCAGATCGAGCGGCGCGGTCATGAGGATGCGCTCGCGCAGCACGTCGAGGACCGCGCCGCCGAACGGGCACTTGCCGGAGAGCATCTCGAGGAAGATGACGCCGATCGCGAAGATGTCCGCGCGCGCGTCGACCTTGTCGCCGACGGCCTGCTCCGGCGCCATGTACTCCGGCGTCCCGAAGACGGTGCCGACGCGCGTGACGATGTTCGGGCCGCCGCTCGGCGCCTGCTCCGCGAGCCCGGCGTCGATCTTCGCGATGCCGAAATCGAGGACTTTCACGAAGTCCGGCATGCCGTCGCGTTCGACGAGCATGACGTTTTCCGGCTTGAGGTCGCGATGGACGATGCCCTTCGCGTGCGCGGCCGCGACGCCGTTCGCGATGCCGCGGAGGATGACGAGGGCGCGCTCGAGCGGGATCGGGCCCTTCTCGATCTCGTCGCGGAGGCTCGTGCCCTTGAGGAGCTCGAGCGCGAGGTAGAACGCGCCGTTGGGGAGGCGACCGAAGTCGGTGGCGGCGGCGACGTTGGGGTGCTCGATGTTGGCGGCGGCGACGGCCTCGCGCTCGAACCGCGCGACGACGTCGGGCATCGCGCACATCTCGGCGTGGAGGACCTTGACCGCGACCTCCTTGCGCATGAGGACGTGCTCGGCGGCGTAGACGACGCCCATGCCGCCTTCGCCGAGGACGCGATCGATCCGATAGCGATCGGCGAGGACGCTGCCGACCGCGATCTGTGCGTCGCCGCTCATCTCGCACGATTCTAACGACTCATCGAACGGGACGACGAGGTGTGTTGCCGCGTTGCGACGGCGTGGTCGTTGGCATGACCGGAGCAATGGCTGGGCTCGTGCCACCGTCGAGCGCTGCGGGTTGCATCACCGCCGGTGGTCGCGCTTTGTCCCGCGCCATCGTCGACCACATCCACACGAGCGCGAGGAGCAGCAAGAGCAGCGCGCCGATCAGCGCGAGGTGCTCGCGGTTCGCTTCGCGCTCGGCCTGCTCGTTGCGTCGCGAGCGCGCGCGCGCCGTCGGCGGCGGTGCAGAACGCGACGGCTGCGGAGGGGGATGGGACGGAGGATGGGATGGATGAGGTGGCGGGCGCGACGTGCGCGAGGCCGGCGGATACGACGGCGGCGGCAGCGAGACCCGCCGCGCGGAGTGCACCTGGGTGGGGAGATCGCCGGACGGCTCCGGGTCCGGCACGTCCATCCCCGGCGGCAGCGGCAGCGCGCCGTGGTGCATCGTCGGCGCCTCCGCGCGCGCGAGCCGCCGGCGCTCGGAGATCTCCGGCTCCGCGACGCGCTCGACGAGGTCGGCGACCTCTTCGCGTGACGCGAGCAGATCGTAGCCGCGCCCGATGTGCTCGAGCTCGGCCGCCATCTCGGCGACGGAGAAGAAGCGATCCTCGGGCTGCTTCGCGAGGGCGCGCGTGAAGATCGGATCGAGCGCGCGGAGCTCGCGCCGCGCGGAGGAGAGCGGCAACGTGTTGGCGTCCGCGATGAGCGCGAGCGTCTCGATGTCGGAGTGGCCCTTGAAGAGGCGGCTCCCCGCGAGCGACTCCCACGCGACGACGGCGTACGAGAAGAGGTCGCTCGCGGCGTCGACGCGCTGGTACATGATGTACTCCGGCGCCATGTACGCGAGCTTGCCCTTGAGGATGCCGGTCGCGGTGCGCTCGCCGTCGCTGCTCTCGAACTGAGCCTTCGCGAGCCCGAAGTCGGCGAGGCGCGCGATGCCGTCGCTGCCGACGAGCACGTTGCTCGGCGACACGTCGCGATGGATGAGGCCGATGCGATGCGCGGCCTCGAGGCCGGCCGCGACGTCGAGCACGATGCGGAGCATCTCGCGCGGTCGCCACTCGCCGCTGCGCTCGAGGCGCGTGAACAGCGTGCGCAGCGTGCAGCCTTCGACGTAGTCGAGGACGATCACGAGATCGCCTTGGTCCTCGTCGACGTCGAGGACGTTCACGACGTTGGGGTGGCGCACGCGCGCGGCGAGGTTCGCCTCGCGCAGCATGCTCTCCGCCGCCTTCGGGTCACGCTTGATGTGCGGGTGCGCTCGCTTCAGCGCGACGAGCTCGTCGCCGCCGCGCGCGCGACCGAGGAACACCGACGCCATGCCGCCGGTGCCGATCTCCGCGATCGTCTCGTAGCGGGAGGCGGAACCCATCGATCCTCCACCATGCTACTAAGGAGGAATGGGCGAGGGTGATGCCGAAAACCAGGCGAGGGCGAGAGACATCGCCGCGATGGTGATAGGCCTCGCCGTCGGCTCGAGCCTGACCCCTTTCGTCCCCGTTCCGTTCGTGGACGACTGGATCCTCGAGCGATTGCTGCGGCGAATTGCACGCAAGGTGATGGATAAGGGCGGCATGTCGTTCGACGCGAAGCCGATCGTCCGGTCGTACCTCGAGACCGGCGATCCGAGCTTCGGCGTGAAGGCCGCCACCACCGTGGCGCGCTTCGTCGTCCGCAAGGTCGCGGTCGTGCTCGACGTGATGAAGAGCCACGACGTCTTCGGCGAGGCGATCGCGTTCGCGCTCGCGCTCGACTCCGCGGTGAGGGCGAAGGCGCTCGACGCGACGAACGGGCCCGCCGTCGGCGCCGCGATCCATCGCTCGATCCAGGCCGTCGGCTCGGGCCTCGTCGACGCGATCACGCGCGCGGGGAAGGCCTCGTTCAAGAGCGGCAAGCCGCATCAGCGCATCGCGGAGGAGATCGGCGCGCAGATCGACGATGCGTGGCTCCACCTCGATCGCGCGATGCACATGGAGCTGCGGTAAGGGCGTATGCACGCGGCGTGGTGGATGCTCGGCGCGCTCGCGATCCTCGCGATAGCGTATCGTTACTACTCCGCGTTCATCGCGGCGAAGGTCCTCTGCCTCGACGACGCGCGGAAGACGGCGGCGCACGCGCTCGAGGACGGAGAGAACTTCCACCCCACCAACCGCGTCGTCCTCTTCGGCCATCACTTCGCCGCGATCACGGGCGCGGGCCCGCTCATCGGCCCCGTCCTCGCGGCGCAGTTCGGCTTCTATCCCGGCTTCTTCTGGATCCTGATCGGCGTCGTCCTCGGCGGCGCGGTCCACGACTTCATCATCCTCGTCGCGAGCGTGCGCCGGAACGGTCGCTCGCTCGCGGAGATCGCGCGCGAGGAGCTCGGGCCGCAGCTCGGCGTCGTCACCGCGATCGCGATCCTGTTCATCGTCGTCATCGCGCTGGCGGGGCTCGGCAACGTCGTCGTCGGCGCGCTCGCGGAGAGCGCGTGGGGGGTCTTCACCGTGGGCGCGTCGATCCCGATCGCGCTCGTGATGGGCCTCTACATCCAGCGCGTGCGCGGCGGCTCGGTGCGCGGCATCCGCGAGGCGACGATCGCCGGCGTCCTGCTCCTGCTCCTCGCCCTCGTCTTCGGCAAACACGTCGGCGACTCGTCCTACGCGGTGCACCTAAAGCTGACGAAGACGACGCTCACCCTCGCGATGGCGGCGTACGGGTTCATCGCGAGCATCCTCCCGGTGTGGATGCTCCTCTGCCCGCGCGACTACCTCTCGAGCTACATGAAGATCGGGACGATCGGGCTCCTCGTGCTCGGCGTCATCGTCGTGAACCCCACGATCCAGATGCCGGGCGTCACCGAGTACGTCCACGGCGGCGGCCCGATCGTGAAGGGCCCGCTCTTCCCGTTCGTGTTCATCACGATCGCGTGCGGCGCGATCAGCGGCTTCCACGCCCTCGTCGCGACCGGCACCACGCCGAAGATGATCGACAAGGAGCGCGACTGCCGTCCGATCGGCTACGGCGCGATGCTGATGGAGGGCCTCGTCGGCATCACCGCGCTGCTCGCCGCGTGCGCGATGCCGCAGGAGGACTACGTCGCGATCAACACGAACCCGCAGATCGCGGTCGTAGCCCAGAATGAGACGGGCCTCGCGCGCGACGAGGCGCAGCTCGCGCGCCTCGATCCGGTGTTGACGCCGCACGATCGCGAGCTCCTCGGGCTCAAGGAAGGAGAGGGCGCCGCCGCAGCCGCCGGAAGGAAGATCGCGCTCTCGAACGCGCTCGCGCTCTCGAACCGCTCGCTCGCCGCGCTCGACTACCACGTCGATCCGGAGGCGGCGCGCGCGACGACCCTCGACGACGCCGACTTCGCGCGCCTCGGCGTCAAGACCCAGGAGCTCCCGGAGCTCTCGCGCGCCTCCGACGAGGTCGTCGCCGCGCGCACGGGCGGCGGCGTCTCCCTCGCGGTCGGGATGGCGCGCGTGTTCAGCGGCTTCCCCGGCATGAGCACGCTCCTCGCGTACTGGTACCACTTCGCGATCATGTTCGAGGCGCTCTTCATCTTGACGACGATCGACACCGGGACGCGCATCGGCCGCTTCCTGATGCAGGAGTTCATCGGGCGCGCCTCGCCGGAGCTCGGCAAGTCGACGTCGCGCGCCGGCGCGATCGTCTCCACCGGCCTCATCGTCGGCGGCTGGTCGTACTTCATCCTGACCGGCAACATCTCCACGATCTGGCCGATGTTCGGGATCGCGAACCAGCTCCTCGCCTGCACCGCGCTCGCGATCGCGACGACGATCCTGCTGCGCGAGGCGAAGAAGAAGGTCTACGCGCTCATCACGCTCGGCCCGCTCGCCTTCGTCGGGACGACCACGCTCGCGGCGGGGATCGAGAGCGTGCGCACGCTCTTCCTCCCGATGATGCAGAAGCCCGCGACCTACACGACCGGCCTCGTGAACGTCCTCGTGACGTCGCTCCTCCTCCTCTGCGTCGTCCTCGTCATCGCCGGCAGCGCGGTCCGCTGGCTCAAGCTCGCGAGGACGCCTCCCGTCGCGGAGCTAGCCTAAGAGGGCGTCGAGCCTGCGCCTCACGTCCTCCCCGAGCGCATCCGCTTGCGCCCGCAGGTAAGCCATGTCGAGTCGTGCTCCGACCCCGTCTTTGATCGCGATGGCATCATCGAGGTCGACGGGGCGATTGGCTTCGAGCTTCATGAGGAGCAGATCTTCCGGCGTCGCGACCGGCACGTTCGATCCGAGCACCTCCACGAGCGTGGCTCGCCGCACGACGTCTTCGTTGAAAGGAGAGTCGGTGAGGAGGACGTCGAGCCCGAGGCCTTCCTGCCGGGAGGGCGGTCCCCACATGCGGAGCAGCCCCGCCGCGAGAAAGTCGTCCACGTCGGCTTCTTCCCAGTCATAGCCGTGGCGCCGGGCCACCTCGAGCAGCCGCCGAGCGCCTCCGATCGGGCACGACACGAGCAGGTCCACGTCCTTCGTCGCGCGCACGAAGACACGCGCGATGACCGCGACGCCGCCGATGAGCGCGCAGGGCAAGGCGAGCTCCTGCGTGAAGCGCAGCATGCGGGCAACCGCTTCGGGGAGTGAGTCGCGCGCGCTCACCGGTTCCGTTTCGCGCGCCGTGCCGCGAGCAGCGACCAGGGTTCCTCCGGCGGCGGTCCATGAAGGGACCACGCGAGCGCGAGCAGCTCTTCGGCGCGCTGGAGGCGTTCGGTGGGCGACAGCGCGGCTTCGTCCAAGATCTGGCGCTGCCGAAGACGAGCGAAGACCTGTGCGCGCCGTTCGTGATCGAACGTCATCGCAGCGATCTTAGCGCGCGAGGCCGCAGCGTCGAGGTTACTTCAATCGCGCGTCGGGTCGTCCTCGTCGAGCGCGGCGAGGTCGCGCGGCGCGAGCGTCAGGCTGCACGAGTCGCTCCGGAGGACGATCGCCTCGAGCGCGGGCATTCGCGCACGGACCCACGCGAGATCGCCAAGCGTCGGGCGCGCGCGCGGCTGCCCCTCGCGCGCGTGGAGCGCGACGCACGCGAACGGCAGCGGCGCTACACGCCACGTCGCGGCCGCCGGCGCGGAGCTCCTCCTCGCGTGTCTTCGCGCGCCGCCACGCCACGCTCCGTCGCGGCAAGCGCGCGACGGCGCACTGCGCGATGATGAGCTCGCCGCGACGATGCTCACCGCGTTCGAGCAGGTGGTCGGCGTAGACGAGCCGAGGCGCGTCGTCGTCCGGCGACGCGCAGATCGCGGCGAGGAACGCCGCGTCACGCTCGGTTGCCCGCCACTTCATTGCCGACAAAAAGCAAAGCCCGACGACCGCGCGCGAGGCACGGCGTCGAGCTCACGTGGCAGAGAGACCGCGACTACTTCGCGGGCTTCGCGTCCGCCGCCGTCGCCGAGTACCCCTCGGGGTGAATCGGGAAGGCGGGCGTACCGAGCGCGCGGCGCTCGCGCTTGTTGCGCTTGCCGGAGGTCGTCTTCTTGCGCTTGCGAATGCGCTCGAACTGCTGCGTCGAGGAAACCATCGGGCCGCGCAAAATGGCGAAAGACCGCCCTCGTGTCAAGCCCACGCGCGGACCAGCGGAGGATTAGGCGTAGCTCGCGTCGACCGAGATCGCGGCGCCGTGAATGCGCGCGCTCTCGCCGGGGCCCGCCACTTCGGTGCTCCACCCGCGCGGCCCGCGCCGGCGCACCTCGATCCGGCGCTCGTTCTGAGAGACCAGCACGTACTCTTCGAGCGATTCGACCTGCTGAAAGAGCGCGAAACGATCGCTCCGGTCACGTTGCTCCGTCGACTTCGAGAGCACCTCGACCACGACGGCGGGGTTCGTGATCGCCTCGCCGAGGCTCTTGCCGTTCTTGTCCTTTGCGCCGCGCGTGAGGATGGCCCCGCAGACGATGCTGGCGTCTGCATACGTCGAGTGGTGCGCCTGCTCGATGTAGAGGGGCGTGTCGGACGAGTACACGCGGCACTGCTCCGACTGCGGCAGCGCGCGGAGCATGGCGGCCGAGAGCCGACCGTGCTCCGGCGTCCCGCGCGACATCGCGTAGACGAGCCCGTTGATCCACTCGTGCTTCTGGTCGCTCGTCGACTCGAGCGCCAGGTACGCGTCGTATGGCGTGAAGAGCAGCTCCGCGGCGGTCGTCACGCCTCGAGCGTAGCTTACTGGTGCCGGATCGTGATGTTCGCGGTGTAGCTCGTCTCCGCGAACGGCGTCAGCTTCGCCTTCTTCAGCGAGTCCTTGATGCAGGGCTCCGCCGGCTTGCCCGCCGCGCCGCCGCTGACGGTGACGCTGTAGACCGAGCCGTCCGAGTTGAAGACGACGGACGCGCGCGAGATCGGATCGTCGGGACCGAGGCACGCACGCGCGGCGGGGAGCACCGCGCCGATCGCGCCCGTGACCGCGCCCTGCGAGGGCTTCTGCGGGACGTTGCCCATCGACGCGCTGCCGCCGGCCGCGGCCGCGGGCTTCACTTCTTCCTTCGCCGGGACCGCCGCCGCCATCGCGGCGCCGAGATCGCCCGGCGGACCCGACGGCGCGGGGGGCTCCGCCTTCGCCTCGGCCTTCTCCGCCGCCGCCTTCACGGCCGGCTTCTCCGCCTTCGCGACCGGCTCGTCCGCCTCGGCCTTCGGCGCCTTCGCGTGCGTGCTCTTCGACGCGACCACGTGCGAGCCGCCGCTGCTCTTCGCCGGCGACGACACCGACGGGAGCGCGTTCGGATCCATCGTGTTCTCGGAGGGCTTCGCCTCCTCGCCCGGCGCGGCGGGCTCCGCCGGCTGCGCGTTGTCCGCGACGACGGCGGGCTGCGTGACCGGCGTCGACGCCGCGGGCGCCGGCTTGTGCGAGTTGATGTAGAGGAAGCCACCCGCGGCCGCCGCGCTGATCGCGAGGAGGCTGCCGATCGCGAACACGACGCCGCCGCCGCTCTTCTTCTTCTGAGGAGAGAGCTGCGGGCCGATCGGGTGCACGCTCGCGTACGCGGGCGGCGGAGCCGACGGCGTGTAGACGGGCGGCGGCGGAACCGACGGCGCCGGCTGCTGGTACGCGTACGCCGCGGGGATGTGCGGGCCGCTGACGGGCGGGACGCTCGCGGGAGGCGCGTTGACCGGAGGAGGCGGCGGGACGTGATCGTCGAAGAGGCTCTGGCTCGCGAGCGGCGTCTGCTGCGCGCGCGCGGCCGCGTGCGGATCGGCGGCCGAGGCGGCGGCGAGATCGACGATGCCGGAGTCGTCCTTCTTCGAATCGCTCGGAAGCGAGGTCACGGAGCGTGAGCTCGGGACCGGCCCGAACGAGGCGGCGGACGGCGGCGGCGTCATGCCTTGCGCCATCTTCGCCAGATCCTGGAGGCTCTTCCTGTCCCGCTCTCGGTCGATCGTCTGCATCTTTCCCTCACGAGTCCTGGGAGTTGCAGCGGGGTGGGTAACCGCCGCACCAGGCAACGACCCGTTATGACCGTCCTCGGGGCTTTGTCCAAGGGGATCCGCAAAAAGATCGTCGTTAGAGACGTACGCCGCGGACGCGCCGCGCTCGCCGCGCCGCAGCCGGCCCATCACCGACTCGGCCCGCTCATCCCAGTCCGCCGCGGATTTCTCCGCGTCAGGCCAGTCGCGGAGCACTGCGTCAATGCTCGGCATGGCGGTCCCTTTGTTTCGCGTCTCACTCACGTCCCATCTCCCTCGGGGTCGAAGCCCCGGGTCTGCATGTACTCCCTTAGCTTGCGCCGAGCTTCGTGAACGCGCCAGGCGATGGTGCCTTCGGGCGCGCCGAGGATCGCGGCGACCTCCTCGTGCGAGCGCCCGTCGACGCACACGAGGATCAGCGTGGTCCGCAGCGTGTCGGACAGCCCGTCGATGCCGGTCGTCAGCGCGCGGTACATCTCCTGCCGCTGCGCGGTCGCGCCGGGATCGCTCGTCTCGGGCTTGCGATCGACGAGCACCGCGTCGAGCCGCGGATCGTCCGTGTCGTGCGACGTCTTCCGCGCCTTCCGCGAGCGGATGCGGTTCAAGGAGAGGTTGATCGTGATGCGGTAAAACCAGGTGTACGGCTCGCTCCGGCCGTCGAAGCGCGCGAGCGCCTGGTAGGCGCGGATGAACGTCTCTTGCGTGACGTCCTCGGCCTCCGCGCGATCGCGCAGCATGTGGATCGCGAGCCGATGGATGCGCTGCTGGTGCTTCTTCACCAGCTCGCCGAACGCGGAGGCGTCACCGTCCCGGGCGCGGTCGACGAGCTCGCGGTCGGTCGGCTTCATGCGTGGCGGGCTCTTCGTTTGCCGCCTCGGCAGCGGCTTGGGCCGAGCTTCCGACGAGGAGGAGAAGAGCCCGAAGAACCCTTCGGGCTCCCCATTCGCAGCAACGCCGAGAAGAGGCAGCGACGATACCGTGTCCACGAGCCGTGTGACAAAAGACAAAGCCTTTTGCTTGGGTGGAAGATCGCCACCGGCCGCATCCGAGCGTCATCGGTGGGGATAGGGAGCCTTTCCTCCGCAGAGCTTGGTTCCCCGGCGGGGAATAACTATGGTCCCGGCGACCTTTTAGCCCGCCCGGAAGGCCTCCTTATCAATGACGGAACGCGCTGCAATTACTCAGGATGTTCGCCGCGCCCTCGCGGCGGAGGAGGGGGGCCGCCGCTGGCTTCGTCGTCTGGCCGCGCTCGGCGTGGTCGCGGTGCTGGTGGGAGGCGGGCTCGCCTACCGTGCCAAGAACCGGCCGCTGCCGCCCGCGCGGTACGTGACCGCGGCACCCACCACCGGCGACGTCTCGGAGAAGGTGCAGGCCACGGGCGCGGTCCAGCCGGTGCTCCAGGTCAACGTCGGCTCGCAGGTCAACGGCCGCATCGCGAAGGTCTACGTCGACTTCAACTCCGTCGTGAAGAAGGGCGATCTCCTCGCGGAGATCGATCCGGTGCAATACGGCGCCGCCGCGAGCCAGGTGTCGGCGCAGGTCACCGCGCAGCGAGCGTCGGTCGAGAGCTCGAAGGCGAACGCCGAGGCCGCGCGCATCACGTACGAGCGCACGAAGCGCCTCTACGAGCAGGGCCTCGCCTCGAAGGGCGAGCTCGACACGGCGTACGGTCAGTCCGAGGTGTCGAAGGCGCAAGCGCTCGCGGCGGAGGCGCAGGTCGGCGCGATCCAGGCGCAGCTCCAGCAGTCGCAGACCAACGTCGGCTGGACGAAGATCTACTCGCCGGTCGATGGCGTCGTCGTGAACCGCTCGATCGATCCCGGCGCGACCGTGGTCGCGAGCTTCCAGGCGCCGGTCCTCTTCGTCATCGCGCAGGACCTCCGGAAGATGCGCGTGATGGCCGACGTCGACGAGGCGGACGTCGGCAAGCTGAAGGAGGGGATGGAGGCCGAGGCCGTCGTCGACGCGTTCCCCGGCGAGACGTTCAAGGGCTCGGTCGAGCAGGTCCGCTACTCGCCGACCACGACCGCGGGCGTCGTCACGTACTCCGCCGTCGTCGAGGTCGAGAACCCGGAGGAGAAGCTCCGCCCCGGCATGACGGCGACGGTGACGATCAAGACGAAGGAGGCGAAGGCCGCGCTCCGCGTCCCGAACGCCGCCCTCCGCTACAAGCCGACGCCGCCGATGGGCCCGAACGGCAAGCCGATCCCGCAGCCGCCGGAGCCGCCGCTCACGAAGGGCAACGGCCGCGTGTGGCTCCTCGTGAACGACAAGCCGGGCGACGAGAAGACGGAGCAGAAGCTCATCTCCATCGGCATCACCGACGGCATCAACACCGAGGTGACGGGCGGCCTCCCGCCGGACGCGAAGCTCGTCACCGACGAGACCGACGATCCGAACCAGAAGAAGACCAAGAAGCCCTTCTGATGGACGTGCTGATCGCCTGCAAGCACCTCTCGAAGGACTACGAGTCCGGGGCGGGGGTGGTGCGCGCGCTGCGCGAGATCGACCTCGAGATCGCGCAGGGCGAGTTCGTCGCGATCGTCGGGACGAGCGGCTCGGGCAAGAGCACGCTCATGAACATCCTCGGCTGCCTCGATCGCCCGACCCGCGGCGCCTACGAGCTCGCCGGCTTCGACATCGGCGAGCGCTCGAGCGACGCGCGCGCGATCCTCCGCAACCGCCTCATCGGCTTCATCTTCCAGGGCTTCAACCTCCTCCCGCGCACGACCGCGCTCGAGAACGTGGAGCTCCCGCTCGTCTATCGCGGCGTCTCGGTGAAGGAGCGCCGCCGGCGCGCGCTCGAGTCCCTCGACGCGGTCGGGCTCGCCGAACGCGTGCACCATACACCCAACCAGCTCTCCGGCGGCCAGCAGCAGCGCGTCGCGATCGCGCGCGCGCTCGTCACGAGCCCGCCGATGCTCCTCGCCGACGAGCCCACCGGCAACCTCGACACGCGCACGAGCCTCGAGGTCCTCGCGCTCTTGCAGAAGCTCAATCGCGATCGCGGCATCACGATCGTCCTCGTCACGCACGAGCACGACATCGCCGCGTGCGCGTCGCGCGTCGTCACCTTCCGCGACGGCCGCATCGTGAGCGACGTGCGCGACGAGCCGGTCGACGCCGCGACGGAGCTCGAGAAGCTCCCGCCGCCGGACACGTCGGCGGCGGCGAGCGACGACGCCGACGATCCCGCCGCGGCGGAGCGGCGCCGCCTCGGCGGGCCGGTCCCGAAGCTCCTCTACCTCGCGATGATGGCGGGCGCGCTCCTCGGCGTCTGGCTCGGCGGCCTCTACGAGTCGGCGATCCTCGACCTGAGATCGGGCTGGATCCCGTACGCGTTCGCGTTCGTGTTCGAGGCGCTCGCGGCGGTGTGGTGGGCGCGGCGGAGCATGCCGCGCCCGCTCACGAGCGATCAGCGCGTGCGCGTCGCGCTCACGTACACGCTCGGCGCGGCGGTGGTCCTCGCGCCGCTCACCGCCTTCGGCCTCATGCCGTGGAGCAAGGCGGTCGAGGCGCGCCTCGAGTCCCTCTCCTCGAGCGGCGTCGCCCTCGCGATCGGCGTCGTCCTCCTCGGCCTCGCGACCGCCGCGCTCGCGCGCTACCTCGTCATCGCGCTCGTCACGCCGCTCTTCGCCCCGGTCAAGCGAGACCACGAGAAGCCGGCATGACGCTGTTCCTCGGCGCGGTCCGGCTCGCGCTGTCCGCGATCGTGCGGAACAAGCTGCGCGCGGCGCTCACGGTGCTCGGCATCCTCATCGGCGTCACCGCGGTGGTGATGGTCACCGCGCTCGCGGGCGGCGCCTCCGCGAGCGTGGGCGATCAGATCGACGCCTTCGGCTCGAACATGCTCTTCATCAACCCGCAGAGCGTGCAGACGTCGGGCGCGCGGGCGAAGGCGACCGGCCGCCTGACCGAAGCGGACGGCCGCGCGATCGCGCGCGAGGCGGTCAGCGTCGCCGGCGTCGCGCCGTGGCTCTCGACGATGGGGCAGGTCGTCTACGGCGATAAGAACGTCTCGACCTCGCTCGTGGGCACGACGACGAGCTACTTCCCGATCCGCCGCTTCAGCATCGGCAAGGGCGAGCTCTGGACCGAGAGCGACGAGCTCGTGAAGACGAAGGTCTGCGTGATCGGGATGACGGTCGCGGAGAAGCTCTTTGGCAATCAAGACCCGGTCGGCCGCACGATCCGGATTGGCCGTTATCCATACCGCATCATCGGCACGCTCGCGCCGAAGGGCACTTCCCCTTTCGGCGAGGACCAGGACGACCGCCTCCTCATGCCGATCGGCAGCTTCCGCGGCCGCGTGATGCGCACCTCGCCGGGTCGCGTCGACATGCTCCTCGCCTCGGCCACCTCGGTCGAGACGACCTCGCGCGCGCAGGCGCAGGTCACCTCCATCCTGCGCCAGCGCCACCGCATCGCGGACGGGCGCGAGGCGGATTTCTCGGTGAACACGCAGTCCGAGTTCCGCCAGAAGCAGGAGGCGATCGCGCAGGTGCTCTCCGCGCTCCTCCTCTCCGTCGCCGCCGTCTCGCTCGTCGTCGGCGGCATCGGCGTGATGAACATCATGCTGGTCTCGGTCGCCGAGCGGACGCGCGAAATCGGTATTCGATTGTCGATCGGCGCGCGAGGGCAGGACATCCTCGTCCAGTTCCTCGTCGAGGCGATCGTGCTGTCGCTCGCGGGCGGCATATTGGGTATTGCGATCGGCTCCGGCGCGACGATCGCGCTCGGGCGCGCCCTCGGCTGGAACGCGACCCCGACCGCCGCGTCGATCGGCGTCGCCGCGGTGACGAGCGCCGTCATCGGCGTCGTCTTCGGCTTCCTGCCGGCGCGGCGCGCGGCGCTGCTCGATCCGATCGACGCGTTGAGGACGGAGTGATGCTCTCCGCGCTCCTCACCGGCGTCCGACTGGCCATTCTGTCGATCACGCGCTCGACGCTGCGCGCGGGCCTCACGATCCTGGGCATCCTCATCGGCGTCGCGGCGGTCGTCACCGTCACCGCGCTCGGCGCGGGCGCGCGCGATCAGGTGTCCTCCCAGATCGAGGGCATGGGCTCGAACGTGATCATGGTGTCGCCGCAGAGCGCGGCCGCCTCCGGCGCGCGCGGTGCGCTCGGCTCGGGCGTGCGCCTGACCGAGGACGACGGCAAGGCGATCCTGCGCGAGGCGGTGAGCGTCAGCGCCTTCACGCCCGCGCTCCGCTCCGGCGGCCAGGTGATGGCGGGCGACAAGAACTGGCTCACGCAGTTCATCGGCGGCAACCGCTCCTTCTTCAAGGTCCGCAACTGGAAGGTTGCGCGAGGCGCGGAGTGGGACGAGCACGACGAGGCGACGAAGGCGAAGGTCTGCATCCTCGGCTCGACCGTCGCGGAGAAGCTCTTCGGCAACGAGGACCCGGTCGGCCGTCACGTGCGCATGGGCCGCTACTCGTGGCGCGTCGTCGGCGTCCTCGAGTCGAAGGGCGAGGCCCCGTTCGGCGGCGATCAGGACAACATGGTCCTCCTCCCGATCGGCTCGATGCGCGGCCGCCTCATGCGCACGGCGCCGGGGTTCGCCGGGGTGCTCCTCATCTCCGCGACGAGCGCGGAGACCACGCAGCGCGCGGTCCAGCAGATCGACTCGATCCTCCGCCAGCGTCACCGCATCATCGAGGGGCGCGAGCCGGACTTCTGGATCCGCACGCAGCAGGAGTTCCAGGCGATGCAGGGGGCGATCTACGGGCTCCTCACGGTCCTCCTCGTCTGCATCGCCGCGGTCTCGCTCGTCGTCGGCGGCATCGGCGTGATGAACATCATGCTCGTCTCGGTGACGGAGCGGACGCGCGAGATCGGCATCCGGATGGCGATCGGGGCGCGCGCCAACGACATCATGACGCAGTTCCTCGTGGAGGCGGTGTTCCTCGCCCTCATCGGCGGGGTGTCGGGAGCGCTCGCAGGAGTCGGCCTGATCCACTTCCTCGGCGACACGCTGGGCTGGCCGATGAAGCTCGATCCGACCGCGCTCACCGTCGCGGTGATGACGAGCGCGCTGACGGGCATCGCGTTCGGCTTCTTCCCCGCGCGCCGGGCCGCAGGCCTCGACCCGATCGTCGCTCTCCGGCACGAGTAATGCCACGCGCTCCTTGGCTCGATCGAGGCTTGCGTGTCGGCGCTGGATGAGGCCGAATGAAGTCTTGGCAATGTCCTCGTCCGAGCTCCCGATCCGCGGAACCATCACGAGCTGGCAACCGGACGACTCGATAGGACGAATCAAGCTCGCGTCGGGGGAGGAGGTCCGCTTCGGCCACTCCGCCTGCGTCAACATTCGCCCCGCCGTCGGCGCGGAGGTCTGGGTCGTCGAGCTCGCCCCGCACCCGCTCGGCGGGCGCCGCGCGAAGGTGGTGAGCTCCACCGGCGCGGTCACCTCCGATCGCGCGACCGACGCGCGCAAGGCGGAGGAGCAGCGCGCGCAGCTGCGGGCCGCGATCGAGGCGGAGATCAAGAAGATGCGCCGCGAGCGCGACGTCGATCTCGCGGCGCTCCGGCGCCCGTGGGAGGTGGCGGAGGACATCGGGATGGGCATCGAGGCGATCAAGGCGCTGCGTGACCGCATGCCTCGCGACGAGGTCGCGGCCTTCGCGTCGACGATCGCGGCGGTCGACGACTCCGCGCGCATCTCGACCCGCAAGACGGCGTCGCAGCCGGACCTCCGTCTCTTCGAGCTCGAGTGGGCGGACGCGTGGACGCACCTCGCGCTCTGGACCGATCCGGTCTTCGTGCCGTTCGCGGAGGAGCCGGCCGCGGGGGATCAGCGAGGCAATCACCTCGGCCTCTTCGCGCACCCCGCCGCGCTCGCGACCGGCATCGCGGCGCCGGTGGTGTTCCGCTTCCAGGAGCACGATCCGGTCTTCGCGTGGGTCGCGGAGAGCGCCGACCATTTCGTGCGGATGATCGACGCCGCGTCACGCGGCGACGACGTCGAGTCGCTGCGCGGCAAGAAGCACGACGTGGTGATCTCGCTGATGGACCAGGTGCAGAAGGAGGAGGCCTTCGAGGACGTCGAGCGCAAGGACGTCCACGCCCTCTTCTGGTCCGGCGCCCGCAAGCGCGAGACCGAAGCCGCGAAGCGCCTCGAAGCCCGCTACCGCGATCGCGCCTGGAGCTTCCCGCTCGCCTCGATCGAGGCGCAGCAAATCCTGGCCACCTGGCAAGACAAGATCGACGCCGCGTGGTCGAAGCTGAAGTAGCCACGACGGCGAGACGTCGGATCGGTCGTTCAGGCGCCGTCGGCGCGCTCGCGTTCGCGCTGGCGTGCGGCGGGCACGAGGAACGAGGGGGGAGCGTGACGCAGGCCATTCAGGGAGGCGCCGTCGACACGACGAGCAGCTACGCCGTCGCCGTCTGCCGGGAGGGGGACGACGGCGCTTGCGTCGAGGTCTGCACCGGCACGCTCCTCCTCCCCAACCTCGTCGTGACGGCGCGCCACTGCATCGCGCACGCGCCGAGCACGTTCGACTGCGCCGACGGCCCCACGTTCGGCCAGGACGAGCCTGGTCGTCTCGCGATCGGCACCCGCCCCACGGTCGATCGCGGCGGGGCGGGGTGGCACAACGTCGACGATTTCATCGTTTCAATCGAAAATAGTGCATGTGGCAATGATATCGCTTTACTTGTTTTAGCGGATCTCGTCACGCCCGAGGAGGTCGTGCCCGCCACGCCGGAGCTCTCGCGCGCGGCGTCGGATCCCGCGTTTCGCGGGAGGTTCGTCGCGCTCGGCTACGGCGCGACGGGACCGGCGACGAACGAGGGCGTTGGAGCACGCCGCGTGCTCGAGAACATCCCGGTGGTGTGCGTCCCGGGAGAGGCGAACCTCGACTGCCCGCCAGGCGCCAACGTGCACCCGTCCGAGATGGTGGGAGGTAGCGGCGTCTGCTCCGGCGACAGCGGCTCGGGTGCGTTCGAGCAAGGAGCCTTCGACCGGGGCGAGGCGCTCCTCCTCGGCGTCTTCTCGCGAGGTGGAGAGGATCGAGAGCACTGCTTCGGCTCGATCTACACGCGCCTCGACCGGCACCGCGACCTCGTGCTCACCGCCGCCCGCGAAGCGTCGGCCGACTTCACGAAGTACCCCAGGCCCGCGTGGGCGATGGACGTCAGCGATGCGGGGGCCGCCGGCGACGACGCGGGCGTCGGTCGCCGCGAGGCCGGCGACATCGTGGCTCGGGGCAGCGGCTGCGCGTGCGCGGTCGGGCCGACGCCTGGACTTCGAGGTGGACTAGGTGGGCTGGCGGCGGTCGCCGTCGCCGTGCTGTCTACACGCTTTCGGCGGAGGAAGTGACCTCGCAAACTCTTTTCGGCGTTGCAGAAGTTGCGTAGCGCCATCCTGCATCCACGCGCTTTTTTGCTGGTGGGAGCGGGCCCTATGGAGGCGGCTCGAAAGATGCTTTCTTGCAGCGGCTCTCGTTGCGCCGTGTCGCACATTCCACGATAGAGTACGTGAGTCGGCGGAGATCCGATGATGGAGGACCACAATGACTAGGTGGCGGAGGCACGGCGTTCTGGCCGTGGTCGTGTCCTTCATCATCGCGCTGTTCGCCTGCGGGGACGGCCGACCCCCGGCCGCCGACGACTGGGGCGATCTCGCCAAACCCCCCGATCCCACGCCCCTACAACCGTGCGTGGAAGGCGCGGTTCAACCGTGCAAGGTGTCGATCGACGCGAAAAACTGCTTCTCGGGCGAACAGGTGTGTCGCGGCGGTTCGTGGGGTGAGTGCGGGCGTAGCCAGTTCGGAACGGGGTTCAAGACGAAAGCGGCGGCGCTCGGCACCCAGGGAGCGTGCACGCACAACTCCTGCAACCCGAACTGCCAGGCGTTCGAGGACGAAGTCCCGCCGTCACCTCTTCAAGCGGCAGGCTCGGCGCCGACGCCGGGCGGCCCGGTGGAAGGGTTGCCGCAGAGCTACATCGACGCGGGGCTCCGGGCGTCCTGCACGAACGACAACCAGTGCCAGTTCGACCACCACTGCTCGTCCGGGACGTGTGTGCCGTGGGGGACGGGCGAGTTCGTCAACACCGCTCCCAACGCCGACCTCACCGTGCAGCCCATCTGCGACCCCGACGCCATCACCGTCTGCAACCGCGGCGGCGTCGCGGCCCCGCCGGGCGTGTCGGTGATCGTCGTCTCGGGGGCCTCCGAGAGCACGATGGGGAGCTGCTCGCCGCTAACCTTGCCGGACGGCGGCCCGGGCGGAACGGTCCACAGCACCTGCACGACGGGTCAGGCGATCCCGCCGGGGGGGTGCCGCCAGGTCACCGGCTGCAACGTGACGGGCGGCACCTACCTCGTCTACGCCAACCCGTCCGGTATGCCCGGCTCCGTCACGGAGACGTCATGCGGGAACAACTACTCGGTCGCCTACAACGACGCGGAGTGCAAGTGCTTGGCGACCAGCGTGACCCAGGCCCTCCGCCCTGTGACGATGTTCATGATGCTCGACAACTCGGGATCGATGAACACCACACCGGCGCCCAGCCTCTGGACCTCGACCAAGAACGCGCTCGAGTCGTTCTTCGACAGCACGCAGTCGAACCCGATCAACTTCACCATGCGCCAGTACGGCACCCATGGTGGGTCCAACTGCAACGATTCGTCTTGCAGCACCGCCAACTGCTCCAATTTCGCTACCACGCCATCCCCGCTCGTGGGCGCGCACATCGCTACGATGAAGGGCATGCTCCCCAACTCCGCGCCGGGCGGCGCGGGCACGCCCCACCGAGCGGCGGTGGCGGGTCTCGCGAAGGCGGCGAGCGACTGGCAAACGGCCCATCCGGATCACAAGACGGTCGCTGTCTACATCAGCGACGGCGCAGCCACCACGTACGCCAACTGTGGAGGCACGAACACGGACATCAATGGACCGGTAGGGACCGCGTACACGACGCTCGGCGTCGAGACCTACACCATCGCGATGCCTGGAGCGAGCGTCAGTCTGCTCAACAGCATCGCCACGGCCGGCGGCACGACGTCCTTCAACCTCACAACCGTCCCCGCGGCCAATCTCAACACGGCGGTAACGAACGCGCTGTCGAGCATCGCGGACGCCGTCCTGACCTGCGACGTGCCCATCCCGAATCCGGCCGCCGTCGATCCCGACGACGTCGGGGCCGTCTACCTTCCCAACGGCAATCCCCCGGGGAGCACGATCAACAAGGTCGGCAACGCCGCAGCTTGCACGTCAGGCAACCAGTTCTACCTCGACAATCCGACCACTCCGTCGAACCTGACGATCTGCCCGTCGACGTGCAGCACCATCCAGGGCGATCCGAACGCCATCATCGAGATCACCGGCGGCTGCGCCGGAGGGTACACGCCGCAGACGTTCACCTATGAGTACGAGGGCGATTGCAGCGCGTACACCGGCGCAGCGGTCGAATGGATGTTCTTCTCCTACGACTCGACGATCCCCGACGACGCGAACATCGTCTTCCGCGCGCGCACCGCCGACACGATCGCCGATCTCAGCGCCGAGGCCTACGCGAGCCTCACGACGGCCACCAACGCCACGGAGGTGGTGCCGCCCTCGGCGCCGTTCGACCTGAACGCGGCGCTCCCCAACCCGCAGAGGAATGCGCTCCAGCTCGAGATCACCATCAACCCGACGTCCAACGGCGCCGCGACGCCCAGCCTGACCAGTTGGGACATCCAGTTCTCCTGCACGCCGAACGAATAGGTCGAAGCTGAAGTAATCCGTGCCGATAGCGGCGCGCCGGCAGAAATCGAACCGGCCCGTTAACGATTCCTCGCGGGGCGGCTACGAAGGGGCGTGGCTTATCTCTTATCGGCACTGCGGGCGCTCTTCGTGGCGTTCGTGTTGCTCCTCGCGGCGCCGGCTTGGGCGCAGGGGGACGCGATCTTGTTGCTCGTCCACGGAGACGAGCTCCCGAAGGAACGGCTCCGCGACGCCATCGCCGCCGAGCTGAAGAAGCCCGTCGCGATCGACGCAGGCGCTGGCGGTGCCGGCGGCGTCGTGACCGTCACCTACCGCGCGGCCACGCGCGAGCTGGCGGTGACCTGGGACGGACCGAAGCGAGGGACCGTGAGCCGTGTCGTGAGCGCAGCGGACAAGGTCGACGACGTCGTGCGCGACGCGGCGTTGCTCGCGGGGAACCTCGCGCGCGACGAGGCCGACGAGCTGCTCGGACCCAAGCCACCGCCGCCCGTCGAGCCCGCCGAGCCCGCGGCGCTGCCGCCGCTGCCGCCTCCGATCGAGCCCTCGACGCCGTCGTCGCCGGGCGCGGATCGGCCCACGCCGCCGGCGCGCGATCCGAACGATCGCGACTTCAACCTCGGCGTCATCTATCCGCTCGCCACGAACTTCGGGCGGCCGCAGGTGAAGACGAAGTTCGACTGGAACCTGTTCTCGAGCCGCATCGGTGAGCTCGACGGCTTCCAGCTCGGCGGCGCGAACGTCGTCGGGCGCGACGCCTCCGGCGTTCAGATCGGATGGATCGCGAACGTGGTCGGCGGCACGGCCGCGGGCTGGCAGGTCGCGCCGTTCGTGAACCGCGCCGGCGCGCTCGAGGGGATCCAGACCGCCGCGCTCGTGAACACGGCGGGACGCGCGAGCGGCGGACAGGTCGCGCTCGTCAACCTGTCGGGCGATCTCGACGGCGCGCAGGTCGGTCTCGTCAACGTCGGCGGTCACGTGCGCGGCGCCACCGTGGGTCTCGTCAACGTCGCCGACAGCATCGACGGCGTCCCGGTCGGCCTCGCGAGCATCACGAAGGACGGCGGGATCCACCCGCGAGCCTGGTCGTCGAACGCGTCCTTCGCGAACCTCGGCTTGAAGCTCGCGACGCGGCACACGTACACGATGCCGTCACTTCACTACCACCGTGCCTACCAGCACGATTTCTACGGCGCCGGATTCACGATCGGCGGACATATCCCATTTCGCGCGGTGG
This sequence comes from Labilithrix sp., assembly GCA_019637155.1. Classification (NCBI taxonomy): domain Bacteria; kingdom Pseudomonadati; phylum Myxococcota; order Polyangiales; family Labilitrichaceae; genus Labilithrix; species Labilithrix sp. The sequence goes on from JAHBWE010000033.1 coordinate 53,068, forward strand.
ACAATGGCCCTTATCTCGACACGGAGCTGGCGTTTTCCTGGCTCTACGCGCCGGAGCGGTCCATCCCGTCGAGCAGCCAGAACACGTACCACCAGCACCTGCTCCAGCCGCGCCTCCGCGCGATGTTGGGGTGGCGGTTCGTCGAGCACTTCAGCGTCTTTGCCGGCGCGGGGCTCCTGACGCAGGTGCGTTTCCTCGACGACGGAGACCGCGCGCTCATCCGCATCGGTCCCGAGTTTGTGGCCGGGGTCGAGCTGTGATGCTCTGGCCCACCGTCGTGGCGCGCGAATCCGTTCTGGCGGAGGCACTCGAAGATCGGATCGCGCGGGGCCACCCCGACGCGATCGTGGAGGCCTATCGCGCGCACCACGCCCACGTCCGCGCGTTCGCGGAGCGCCTCGTCGGCGATCGCATGGCGGCGGAGGACCTTGTCCACGAGGTCTTCGTCGCGCTCCCCGACTCCATGCGTCGCTTCGAAGGCCAGTGCTCGCTCCGGACGTGGCTCATCGCGATCGCGGCGCGGCGGGCGCAGAACCACGTGCGTACGGCGCAGCGCCGTCGTCGCGCGGAGAGCGGCCTCGCGTTCGAGCCGCGCCCCGATCCCACGCGCCCGGACGAAGCGGCGGAGCGCGCGGAGCTCGCGACGCTCCTGACCCGCGCGCTCGACGCGCTGCCGCTCGATCAGCGCGTCGCGTTCGTGCTGTGCGAGGTGGAGGAGCGCACGAGCGTGGAGGCGGCGCAGATGCTCGACACGAGCGACGGCACGGTCCGCGCACGCGTCCACCTCGCGAAGAAGAAGCTCCGCGCGGAGCTCGAGCGCCTGGCCCCGACCACGCCGCGCGCGAAGGAGGCCCCATGAATCGCCACTCGGCGAGCACGACACGTCCGTGTCGTCGCACACATTTTTCTTTGGGCCCGCACGACGTCTTCTCCCGTTTCGGCCTCGTCGCGTGGGGCGCTGGTGGGCCTTCTCACCTACGACGCCTTCATCCCTGTCCCCCGCAGCGCCAAGCCAATGCGGAGGCCTCATGACCCACGACCTGCTCACCATCGCCACCCGCGCCCTCCGCGACCAGACCGCGCCGCGCCCGAGCGACCGCGCGCTCCCCGAACCGACATCGCCGCGCGCGAGCGACCGCGCACTCGCCGAGCCGCTCTCGCCGCGCACGAGCGACCATGCGGAGGCTGCTGCGTCGCGCGCGAGTGACCGCGCGCTCCTCGAGTCGACGTCGCCGCTCGCGAGCGATGGTGCGGTCGAGGCTGCTGCATCGAGCGCGAGTGAGCGTGCGCTCCTCGAGTCGACGTCGCCGCGCGCGAGCGATGGTGCGGTCGAGGCTGCTGCATCGAGCGCGAGTGAGCGTGCACTCCTCGAGCCGACGTCGCTGCGCGCGAGCGATGGTGCGGTCGAGGCTGCTGCATCGAGCGCGAGTGAGCGTGCACTCCTCGAGCCGACGTCGCCGCGCGCGAGCGATGGTGCGGTCGAGGCTGCTGCATCGAGCGCGAGTGAGCGTGCACTCCTCGAGCCGACGTCGCCGCGCGCGAGCGATCGTGCGACCGTCGAGTCGACGTCGCCTCGTGCGGGCGATCGTGCGCTCCTCGAGCCGACGTCGCCGCGCGCGAGCGATCGTGCGGCCGAGGCTGCTGCGTCGCGCGCGCGTGAGCGTGCGCTCTTCGAGTCGACGTCGCCTCGTGCGAGCGATCGGGCGGAGGATGCTGCGTCTCGCGCGCGTGAGCGTGCGTCGGAGGCTGCTGCGTTGCGTGCGCGTGAGCGTGCGTCGGAGGATGCTGCGTTGCGTGCGCGTGAGCGTGCGGTCGAGGGTGCGGGGGCGCGCGCGAGTGAGGGCGCGTTGAGGGATGCGGCGTCGCGCGTGGGGGCGGTGGGGGATGCGGCGCCGGTGAGTGTGCGGGAGCTCGTTGCGGCGGAGACGCTGGCGCGGATCGAGCGGTCGCTTCGCGGCGGTGGACGGACCGGGGCGCGTGCGCGCGTGCGGTGGATTGCGTGGCCGCTCGCGGCGGCGTTTCTCGTCCTCACCGCGTGGGCGAGCGCGTCGGGGCAGCTTGCGCGGCTCGTCGCTTTCGCGACGCACGCGGACGTCGAGCACACGCGCGAAGCGAAGTCCCCCGCACCGTCGACAACCGCTCCGGCAGGATGGGGGCTGCCGCCACGCGCTCCGTCCGCGACAAGCACCGAGAGCGCCGCCGAAACCGACGCGCCTTCACCCTCCGAGCTCGCGCCCTCCGAGCCCGTGCCTTCCGCACCCGTGCCTTCCGAGCTCGGCTCCGCCGTGCTCGCTCCCGCCGCGCCTGCCGCCTCCGCCGCGCTCGGGTCCACCACCCCCACCGCGCTCGCGCTCGCGCCTGCCGCGCCCGCGCTTGGATCCGCGCCTGCTGCGCCTGCGCGCGGACCCGCGGCCCCGCTCGGACCCGCGCCCGCCGCGCCCGCGCTCGGACCCGCGGCTGCGTCGTCGAGTCGTGGCTTGGGCGGGGCTCTAGGGCCGGCGGGGGCGTCCGATGTTGACGTGCTGTACCGCGAGGCCCATGACGCGCACTTCGAGCGGCGCGATCCGCAGGCGGCGCTCGTCGCGTGGGACAGGTACCTCGCGGCGGCGGGGACGAATGGTAAGTTCGTGCTCGAGGCTCGTTACAATCGGGCGCTTTCGCTCGTTCGGCTTGGTCGGAAGACGGAAGCGGTTCATGCGCTAAAGCCTTTTGCGAATGGCGATTACGGCGGATACCGCCGCGAAGAAGCCATTCGGCTCTTGCAGACTCTCGAATAGCGGCTGCGGCCGCGGTCGCGGCGGCGTCGAAGCTCTTGGCGGGCGTGCGGTTGGTCGCACGAACGGCGGCTCTCGTCCTTTTCCTGGAGGTCATCATGGTGCGTCGGTTGGTCGGTGTCTCGTTCCTCTTGCTCGCGGCGTGTGAGATCGAGGTGGTCGATGGGGTGGGAAGCCACGGATCGTCGCGCGCGCGGCCCGAGGTGCCGCGGCTGCCCGCCGAGCCGGCGGAGCCGGGAGAAGGAGGCGAGACCGAGTACACCCGCGTCCCCGGCGCTGGCGACGCGTGCTCGCTCCCGATCGTCCGCGACAAGGAGCTCGTCATCACGCAGCAGAGCGTCCTCCTCGATCGCCGGCCCGCGTGGAGCTTCCGCGCGCGCATGACGGAGCTCGCCGGGAGCGAGGCGGCCGCGGCCTCGTTCACCTACGCCTGGGTCGATCAATGGCGCACCGTGACCGAGGTCGGGCCCGCGCGCGCGCCGGTGACACCTCGGCCCGACGCCGCGAAGGTGCTCGGCGATCCGTTCGCGCTGCGGCTGCTCGCGATCGTGAATCGGCCCGATCTCCGCGCGGAGGACGACGGCTGCGCCGGCGCCGGCGGAGAGCTCCGCTTCGTGTACGGCGCGTCGTTCGCGTTCACCATCATCGTCGAGATCCCCTGGCCTGCGACGCGGACGCCGCGCGCGTGGACCGAGGCGTGGCACGCGCTCGGCGAGCAGAAATTCGGCGACGGCTACAACGCCGCGCTCGAGGCGCTCACCGACGCGATCGTGGGCGCGTCGCCGCCGGCGACGTGGAAGGTGCGCACGAACGAGCGCGCGTTCGGGGCGACGTGGGAGATGCGCGACTTCGCGCTCGCCGGCGGGGCGCTCGTGCAGGTGCCGATCGCGACGACGCCGCGCATCGAGCTGAACGGGAGCGCATCGCTCGATGCGTGGGCGAAGGACAATCGCGCGAGCATCGCCGACCGCTCGTTCGCGTTGCCCTCCGCGTTCCAGGCCGGCGCGGCGCCGGTCCCGAACGCGAGCTTCCGCTGGACGTCGCGGACGCTCTCGGAGACGGAGCGGGCGCGGCTCAGCGGCGAGACGTGCAACGGCTGCCACGGCGGCGAGCACTCCGGCGGGTCGCTCTCGTTCCAGCACATCGCGCCCGCCAACGCACCTTCGTACTACGACGGCAACACGAGCGGCGAGACGCAGCTCTCGCGCTGGCTCCGCGACGAGGAGCTCCCGCGCCGAGAGCGCTCCGTCCGCGCCGCGCTGTGCGCGCCCGCCTGCACGACCGCCCCACCCCCGGGAGGGAACGACGGGAGCGACGACGGCTACCGCGAGCCGTAGCGCTTCATCTTCTCGAGCAGCGTCAGGTCAGTCGCTCCAGACCTGGGCCGCCCAGGCGCCCTTGCCGCTGCCGACGCCGACCGTGAGGGTGACCTCGTCCGCGGCGGTGAAGCACGCGGCGCCGCCCTGAGGCGCGGAGGGGCCCGGCGCCTCGGCGACGACGTCGCCCGCGGAGTCGCGCAGGACGACGACGACGTCCTTCACTGATTCGTCGGTTGCAAAGTACACGCGATAGCAGTGGTTCGCCTCGGCGCGGAACTTCTGGTCCTGGTGCGCGTCCTTGTCCGCCTGCGTCCCGCGGAGGAGCGCGCCGACCGGCTTCATCTTCGAGCTCGCCGCGCAGCCCTCTCCGATCTTCTTCACGAGCGCGGCCGGATCCTTCGCCTGCGCGGAGGTCTGGCCGCCGCACGCGAGGAGCGCGCCGTCCGCCTTCACCTTCGCCTTCTTCGATCCCGCGACGCCGGGCGGCGGCATCGACGCCATCGCGGGGAGACCGCTCGGCGGCGGCGTCGTCGCGAACGACGCCGGCGCGCCCCCGTCGGCGGACGCGCTCGACGCCGGCACCGCGATCGGCTTCGGCGCGGTCCCGCCCTTGCACGCCGCGAGCGCGGTGAGCCCTGCCACAACGAAGAGTCCAACGACCTCGACCTTCACGCGGACAACGTAGCCGAGATTTGAGCTACCGTGCGCGACGTGCCTCGCGTCTCGAAGGTCGACCCCGTGACCCCCGATCCCGTCGCCGTCGCCGAAGCGGCCGACGTGCTGCGGACCGGCGGGCTCGTCGCGTTTCCGACCGAGACCGTGTACGGCCTCGGCGCGCGCGGGCTCGATCCCGCGAGCGTCGCGCGGATCTTCGAGGCGAAGGGGCGCCCCGGCGGACACCCGCTCATCCTCCACGTCGACGGCGAGGAGATGGCGCGCGGGCTCGCGGCGGAATGGAGCCCTCGCGCGGCCGCGCTCGCGGCGGCGTTCTGGCCGGGGCCGCTCACGCTCGTCGTGCCGCGCGCGGCGCACGTGCCGCCGGAGGTGAGCGGCGGCCTCGCCACCGTCGGCCTCCGCGCGCCCGTGCACCCCGTCGCGCTCGCGCTCATCGCCGCCGCCGGCGAGCCGATCGCCGCGCCGAGCGCGAACGCGCACACGCACGTGTCGCCGACGACGGCCGAGCACGTCGTGCGATCGCTCGGCGATCGCGTCGACCTCGTCCTCGACGCCGGGCCGTGCCGGCACGGGATCGAGTCGACCGTCGTCGCGGTCGGCGCGCATGACGAGCCCCTCCGCGTGCTCCGCCCCGGCGCCGTGACGCTCGAAGCGCTCCGCGCGATCGATCCCCACACCGTCGACGCGACGAGCACGATCGCGGAAGGCCCGCGCCCCGCGCCCGGCATGGCGGCGAAGCACTACGCGCCGCGCACGCGCGTCGTCCTCGCGCCGCGCGGTCAGGTCGGGTGGACGGTCGCGGAGGCGACGGTCCCCGCCGCGACGAACAGCTTCCGCGTCGCCGCGATCGTCGCGACCACCTCAGGAGAGAGTGACGCCGCGGGCTGCGAGCCGCTGATCGTGCTGCCGGACGAGCCCGCGGGGTACGCGCGCGGACTGTATTCCGCGCTCCACGAGGCCGACGAGGCCGGCGTCGATCTCCTCGTGATCGAGGCGCCGCCCGACGGCGACGTCGCGTGGTGGGCGATCGCCGACCGGCTGCGCCGCGCGGCGAAGGCCTGAGCCCCGGGATGCTTTACAACTGAAGGGATCGATCCTAATCCCGTCGGGAAGGAGAGGCAGAGTCCCATGGCGCACCAGGTCATCATGCCGTCGCACTTCCCGAAGCCGCGCGGCTACTCGAACGGCATCGTCGCGACCGGGCGCCTCCTCTACATCGCCGGCCAGATCGCGTGGGACAAGGACGCGCGCATCGTCAGCCCCGACTTCGCGACCCAGTTCCTGCAGTCGCTCGACAACGTCATCGCGGTCGTCCGCGAGGCCGGCGGCGCGACGGAGCACATCGTGAAGCTCACCGCGTTCGTCACCGACCTCGACGCGTACCGCGCGGCCACGTCGTCGATCGGCGAAGGCTGGCGCGCCCGGATGGGCAAGTTCTACCCCGCGATGACGCTCGTGAAGGTCGCCGGCCTCCTCGAGCCCGGCGCCCTCGTCGAGATCGAGGGCGTCGCGGTGCTCCCGGCCTGAGCGAAAGAAGACGCCCGTGCCCGCCGCCAAGCGCCGCGCGGAGAGCGAGTGGCCGCGCGACTCCGAGGCGGTGAGCCTCTGGTACCGGCTCCTTCGCTGCCACGCGCTCATGCTCGGCACGCTGCGGCGCGAGCTCGAGGACCGGATGACGCTCGCGCGCTTCGATCTCCTCGCGAGCCTCAACCGCAGCGACGGGCAGACGCTCGCCGCGCTGAGCCGCGACCTCCTCGTCACGGCGGGGAACGTGACCGGCCTCGTCGATCGCGCCGAGCGTGACGGTCACGTCGTCCGCCGCGCCGAGCCGAGCGACCGCCGCGTCGCGCGCGTCTGGCTCACGCCGGAGGGCCGCGCCCTCATCCGCTCGCTCTTGCCGATCCACACCCAGCACGTGAACGCGCTCATCGACGGGATGCCCGCCGCCGAGCGCCGCGACCTCCGCCGCCTCCTCGGCAGCCTCCGCGATCACCTCGAGAGGACGACGCCATGACGATCAACCCGAAGACCTTCGCGTACGACCTCTCGCCGAGCGGCGTCGCCACGATCACGCTCTGTCGCCCGGACCGGCTCAACTCGCTCACCTTCGAGGTCTACGAGGAGCTCCGCGACACGTTCGCCGCGCTCGATCACGAGAGCGCGGTCCGCTCCGTCGTCGTCACGGGGCAGGGGCGCGCGTTCTGCTCCGGCGGTGACGTCGAGAGCATCATCGGCGAGCTCTTCGCGCGCGACATGCAGGGGCTCGTCGCGTTCACGCGCGTCACCGGCGCGCTCATCCGCAACATCCGCGCGCTGCGGAGGCCCGTCGTCGCGGCGGTGAACGGAACCGCGGTCGGCGCCGGCGCCGTCATCGCGCTCGCCTGCGATTTCCGCGTCGCGAGCGCGACCGCGAAGATCGGCTTCATCTTCCCGAAGGTCGGGCTCTCTGGCGCCGACATGGGCGCGACGTACTTGCTCCCGCGCGTGGTCGGCCTCGGGCGCGCGAGCGAGCTCCTCTTCCTCGGCGACATCATCGGCGCGGAGGAGGCGCACCGCATCGGGCTCTTCGGCAAGGTCGTCCCCGCCGAGGAGTGCGTCCCCGCCGCGCGCGCGCTCGCCGAGCGCCTCGCGTCCGGCCCCGCGTTCGCGAACGCGATGACGAAGCAGATGCTCGAGAGCGAATTCACGATGACCCTCGATCAGGCGATCGAGGCCGAGGCGCAGGTGCAGGCGATCTGCATGCAGCACCCCGACTTCCGGACCTCGTACGACGCGTGGGTCGCGAAGAAGCCGATCGTCTTCCAGGGGTCCACGATCCCGTTCGACGCGGGCGGCAAGAAATGACCGCGCCCGCCAGGTCCCCCTCCTCCTGGTCCACGCTCCCGATGTTCTTCGAGGAGGGACATCGCGCGCTCGGGGCGAGCCTCGCCGATCTCCGCGACGACGACGTCGGGCTCCACGATCCGAAGCGCGTCATCCCCCGCCTCGCCGAGCTCGGGCTCACGAAGCTGCTCGTGCCCGGCGCCGAGCGCATCTCGGTGCGCTCCCTCTCCGTCGCGCGCGAGGCGCTCGCGTACGTCTCCGGCACCGCCGACTCCATCTTCGCGGTCGAGGGCCTCGGCTCGTATCCGTTCACGCTCGCGAACGAGACCGACAAGCGCGCCGCGATCCTCGCCGAGGTCACCCGCGGCACGCGCGTCTGCGCCTTCGCGCTCACGGAGCCGGAGGCGGGCTCGGACGTCGCGGCGATGAAGACCACCGCGCGCCGCGAGGGCGAGCACTGGGTCCTCGACGGCGAGAAGGTCTTCATCTCCAACGTCGGCATCGCGCATCACTACGTCGTCTTCGCGAACGCGGACCCGTCCGCCGGCAAGAAGGGGATCAGCGCGTTCCTCGTCGACGCCGGCGCGCCGGGCCTCGTCACCGAGCCGATCGCGCTCCACGTCGATCACCCGCTCGGCCGCCTCGCGTTCCGCGGCTGCAAGGTGCCGGCGAGCGCGCTCGTCGGTGAGGTCGGGATGGGGCTCCGCCTCGCGCTCGGCACCCTCGACGTGTTCCGCACCTCCGTCGGCGCGGCCGCGATCGGGATGGCGCATCGCGCCCTCGACGAGTCGATCGCGCGCGTGAAGAAGCGGGTGCAGTTCGGCAAGCCGCTCGCGGAGCAGCAGCTCACGCAGGCCGCGCTCGCCGACATGGCGACGGAGCTCGACGCGTCGCGCCTCCTCGTCGCCCGCGCGGCGTGGGAGAAGGACCACGAGGCGCTGGGCGCGCGCAGCGACGGCGTGTCGGTCGCGATGGCGAAGATGTTCGCGACGGAGGCGGCGCAGCGCATCGTCGATCGCGGCGTGCAGCTCTTCGGCGGCCTCGGCGTCGTCGACGGCACGGTGGTGGAGCGGCTCTACCGCGAGATCCGCGCGCTCCGCATCTACGAAGGCACGACCGAGATCCAGAAGCTCATCATCGGCGGCGCGCTCGTTCGATCGCGCTGACGCGCACCGTCACTCGCTCGGGCAGGTCGGGTCGGGGACGATCTCGATGTCGTCGACGTCGAGCGTGGCGCCGGTGCAGCCGTTGACCCGTCCGTCGAGCTCGAAGTGGAGCGTGAAGCGCGAGCCGGTGTGGAGCGGGGGGATGCATTCGACGTGCTGGGTCCACGTCGTCGCGGGCGCGAGCTCGTGGCGGTGGACCGGGTTGGTGGACACCGTCGCGACCGAGACGGCGTCCGGCTGGTAGCGGTACCAGAAGCGGACGGCCGGCCCCTCCGTGTCCGTGAACGCGGGGACCGTCGTCACGAGCGTGGCCCGCGGCTCCCAAGGCCGGACCGATCCGCACACGTCCGGCGACGTCTGGAGCGAGAGGTACCCGGACCCCGATCGAGGCGACGCCGTCGCGCGCCCGGCAAAGTGTCCGGCCCGCTCGGTGACGAACCACCCGAAGACCGGATCGCCGCTCGTCTCGAAGCCGAGGTTCGTGACCGCCGCGTCGCCGTCGCAGGCGGCGACCTCGGCGAAGGCGACGTCGTCGATCGCGACCTCGCTCGGAGCCTCGCCCGGGGCGCGGAAGCTGTCCTGCGCGCACCCGATCGCGAGCTCGCTCACGACGCCGTGGGTCCAGCGCGGCAGGCACACCGTCTGCGTCGTCCGTGACGGATCCGATCGAAGCCGCACGAGCTCTCGCTGGTCGAGCAGCACGTGGACGTTGCCGGTGCCGTACGTGCGCATCGTGACGGCGTTCACGCCCGACTTCGGGATCGAGACGGCCTGGAACATGACGCCGTTGCTGCCCGACTCGCTCACGAGGCACTTCGCGGCGCGGCTCCCGTTGGTGCCGGCGCCGGGGACCACGTTGATGGTGGTGGGAACGGCGATCTGAAACCCGCCCGCCGTCTCGAAGTCGCCGTTCGCGAGGACGCCGGGGCGAGGGCAGGTCGGGTCCGGGACGACGCGGAAGTCGTCGACGTCGATGCGGTCGAAGAGGTCTCCGGTGCTGACCAGAAAATTGGTCTTCTTGCCGTACGCGGCCTCGCCGAGACAGACGCGCGTGGTGTCCGACCACGTGCCCACGAAGGAGGACCGGGAGCGAGCGTCGAGGATCGCGACTCCGTCGATGAACGGCACGAGCGGGTAGTCGTTCCTCTTCGACGAGACAACCATGACGTCGCCCAACCAGGCGAGCGGGCCCGTCTCCGCGAACGGCGGGAGCACGATCGACTGCGCGACGGCGCCGTAGTGGTAGCGAGGGGTGGCGACGTCGGCGAGGCGCGCGACTCCGAGATCGGTCTTCATCGTCGCGCCGCCCGACACCGTCCAGGCTCCGGCCGGGACGCCGGTGAAGCTCGGATCGACGAACGGGTTCGCGAGGACGCAGCCGCTCGTGCCCAGCTCGAAGCCGATCGGGCAGGGCGAGCCGGCCTCTGCGTCGGCGCCCGCGTCGGCGTCGGCGCCCGCGTCGCTCGGCGCGCCGGCCTCCGGCGTGGTCGCCGCGTCGTCGACGGATCCGCCCGCGTCGACGATGGGATCGCCCGCGTCGTCCGCCGGCGCCGGACCTGCGTCGACGGGAGCCTCCGCGTAGTCCGACTGGCATGCGCACAAGAGCGCAAGGACGACGCCCGACCTTCGCACGCGCGCAGCATATCACGTAGCGGCTAAGATGCGCCGCTCACGATGAGCGCGCTGTTCGAGCCCTTCCGCATCAACCAGGTCACGCTGCCGAACCGGCTCGTCTTGCCGGCGATGGTGACGCGGCTCTCCGGCGAGGACGGGCTCGTCAACGACGACATCCGTGCACGATACACGCGGTTCGCGCGCGGCGAGGTCGGCCTCGTCGTCGTCGAGGCGATGGCGGTGCACGGCGCGAAGAGCGGGCCCCTCCTCCGCATCTCGTCCGACGAGTACGTCCCCGGCCTCGCCGATCTCGCGGCGCGCGTGCACGACGCGGGGCCGAGCAAGGTGGTGCCGCAGATCATCCACTTCCTCAAGATCTCGCGGTCGGGGTGGCGCCAGACGGTGGACATGCTGTCGCGCGAGGAGATCGACGGCGTCGTCGACGCGTACGGCGCGGCGGCGGCGCGCGCGCGGCGCTGCGGGTTCGACGGCGTCGAGCTCCACATGGCGCACGCCTACACGCTCTCGTCGTTCCTCTCCCGCCTCAATCCGCGGAAGGACGAGTACGGCGGCTCGCTCGCCAACCGCCTGCGGCTCCCGCTCCGCGTCGTCTCGCGCGTGCGCGCCGAGGTCGGACCCGACTTCATGGTCGGCGTCCGCTTCCTCGGCGAGGAGTGCATCCGGAACGGCTACACCGTCCTCGACGCGGGGCCGATCGCGTGCGAGCTCGCGCGCGCGGGCGTCGACTACATCTCGCTCTCCGCCGGCGGCAAGTTCGAGGACGCGCGCGTGATCGAGGGCGAGCCGCTCTATCCGTACACGGGCTACTCCGGCGATCGCTGCATGCCGGGGAACGCGTACCCCGACGGCGCGAACCTCTACATCCCCGACGCCGTGCGCGCGGCGCTGCGGAGCGCGGGGCACGCCACGCCCGTCGTCGCGGCCGGCAAGATCGGCTCGCTCGAGCTCGCTATGCAGGTCGTCCTCCGCGGACAGGGCGACCTCGTCGGCATGGCGCGCGCGCTCCTCGCCGACCCCGACCTCCCGCGGAAGTGGCGCGCCGGGCGCGAGGACACGGTCGTGCGCTGCATCTACGGCAACGTCTGCAAGGCGCTCGACGAGAGCTTCAAGCGCGTCGACTGCACGCTGTGGCCGAAGAAGACGGGCCAAGCGCCGGAGAGCGCGGACGCGATCCCGCCGTCGTTCCCGCCGGGCGGCGCCGAGCTGCGTGCAGAATGCAAAGATGGCCGCGTCCTCCTCCGCTGGCAGGCCGCCACCGACAACGAGGCGATGTACGGCTACCAGGTGTTCCGCGGCGAAGGCGCGAGCGGCCTCCTCCTCCATCACGCGAGCGTGCGCGCCGTCTCGACGCGTTACGAGGACACGCGCGTCGTCGGCGGCGGGACCTACCGCTACGCGCTCCGCCCCTACGACCTCGCCGGCAACCGCGGGCCGATGACGGACCCGATCGCGATCACGGTGACGTCTTGATGGACCGGCTGCGATCCAGCAGGGGCTCTCAACGTCAGGGGCTTCGCCCCCGACACCCCCACCCCAGAGCACGGCCCTCGAAGACTCGGGGCGCTTCGCGCCCGCTGTGGCGGCCGCGCTCTGGGGCCCCTCTCCGGCGCCTTCCAGCCGGGTCTGGCTATTGCAGGAGTAGTGGGCATGGTCCGCTCGCCGGCGATCACGATTGCTCTAATTGCGATCGGTGCGCTCGCGGCTTGCACCACGTTTTCGGGGCTCACGGCGGACTCCGCTGCCGTGGTCCCGAACCCGGACGGCAAGGCGGCGGGCGCGCAGTGCGTCGACGACGGCGACTGCGCCTCGTTGAAGTGCACGTCGGGCAAGTGCACGACCGTCGCCGGCGCCGATCCCGAGAACGGGAAGAAGGACGGCGACGAGACGGACGTCGACTGCGGCGGCAAGAGCGCGCCGAAGTGCGAGGAGGGGAAGAGCTGCGACGAGAACGACGACTGCGAGAGCGCCTCGTGCACGAGCGGCACGTGCAAGGCGCCTTCGCCGGACGACGGGCTCAAGAACGCGGACGAGACCGACGTCGACTGCGGCGGCGTCGCGGCGCCGAAGTGCGCGCTCGACAAGGCGTGCGAGAAGAACACGGACTGCGCGAGCGACGCGTGCGGCTACGAGAAGAAGTGCGTCGAGTTCAAGAGCTGCGTGAGCCACTTCGGCGGCGACACGTGCGGCTCGGGCGAGACCAGCGCCGCCGACAAGAAGCACGAGAGCTGCTGCACGGTGGTGCAGTCGCAGAGCATCAAGGTCAACAAGTACCAGGTCACCGCCGGTCGCATGCGCGCGTTCATCGATCGCTACAACGGCAACCTGAAGCTGTGGGCGGAGAGCAACCCGAAGGGCTGGAACAGCGCCTGGAACAGCGAGCTCCCGGGCTCGCCCGACGAGGCGCTCGAGTCGATGGGCCCCGCCGCCAAGCGCGGCTGCCGGATCACGCAGAGCGGCGGCGGCTCGCGCACGTACTGGACGCCGGAGCGGCAGTACGTCGACGGCAACGTCGACAAGCAGTCCTACCCGCAGGACGTCCTCGACGAGAAGGCGCTGAACTGCGTCTCGTGGCACCTCGCGCAGGCGCTCTGCGTGTTCGACGGCGGCCGCTTGATGTCGAACGCCGAGCTGAAGTCGCTCCGCACGAACGGCGGCGCGACGCGGTGGCCGTGGGGCGACACCCCGAGCTTCCAGTTCAAGTCGGGCAGCAACCCGGCCAACCACACCTACAACTATCAGCTCCCGCAGAGCACGACCCAGGACCAGACCCGGTTCGTCTCGCCGCCGGGCCGCTTCCCCGCCGGCGCGAACCAGGACGGCGTCCAGGACCTCATCGGCAACGTGATGCCGTGGGTCAACGACAACCCGCGCCGCTTCGCGTGGACGGCGTCGTGGGAGGACAGCCATCCGCCCGCCGGCGTCTCCGGTGTGCCCGAGACCCAGCTGTGGCCGCAGGCGAACGGCAGCGGCGGCCCCGACGCGAACGGCTACTGGGCCATTGGCTTCCGCTGCGTCTTCGAGTAGCCCCTCGATGTGACGTCGATCTCGTTCCCCGAAGACCTCAGCCTCGCGCGCTACTTCCTCTTCGACCGGCTCGACGAGGGCTTCGCGACGAAGGACGCGATCCTCTTCGGAGAGCGGAGCTGGACCTACTCCTCCGTCGCCGACAAGACGCGGCGGATGATCGACGTGCTCGCGTCGAACGGCGTCCGCCGCGGCGAGCGCGTGCTCGTCGTCCTCCCCGACGTGCCACCGTTCGCGTGGACCTTCTTCGGCGCGCTCGGTCGCGGCGCCGTCATCGCGATGGGCAACCCGCTCGCGCCGCCGGAGACGCTCGAGTACCTCGTCGGCTACACGCGCGCGACGGCGATCGTCACCGTGCCTTCGGTCGCGGCGCTGCTCCGCCCGCTCGTTTCGTCCGCCGCGAGCGAGGTGCAAGTCATGCTCGTCGTCCCCGACGCCGCGACCGGCTCCGATCCCGAGGCGAGAATCGATGATTTCGTGTTTGACGACAAAATCAAAGAGCTCGCGCCCGCGCTCGCATCCGCGAGGCCGGCGGAGCTGGTGAAGGTGCACCGCGACGAGCCCGCGATCTGGCTCTTCACGAGCGGCTCCACCGGCGAGCCGAAGGCGAACGTGCACACGAACCGCGACTTCGCGTTCAACACCGAGGTCTACGCGAAGCGCACGGTGGGCTATCGCAAGGACGACGTCACCGTGAGCGTGCCGCGCCTCTTCTTCGGCTACGCGACGGGCACGAACCTGATGTTCCCGTTCGCGGTCGGCGCGACGACGGGCCTCTTCAGCGAGCGCCCCACCCCCGAGAGCGTCGCGCGCGCGATCACGACGTACAAGGCGACGATCGCGACGAACGTCCCGACCATGCTCGGCAAGCTCCTCGAGCACGACGACGAGCTGAAGAAGGCGGGCAAGCCCGGGCTCGATCTCGCGAGCATCCGCTTCTCGCTCTCCGCCGGCGAGGCGCTGCCGGAGCCGCTCCTCCGCCGCTGGCTCGCGCGCACGTCGAGCGACGTCTACGACGGCATCGGCTCGGCGGAGATGTTCCACATCTACGCGTCGAACCGCCCCGGCGACATCAAGCCCGGCTCGCTCGGCAAGGTCGTCGACGGCTACGAGCTGCGCGTGCTGCCGGAGGACGCGGAGGGCCCCGGCGCCGCGCCGTGCGCGCCGGGCGAGATCGGCGTGCTCTGGGTGCGCGGCGACAGCGTCTCGCAGCAGTACTGGCTCGATCGCGACAAGAGCTGGCGCGTGTTCCACGGCCACTGGTGCCGGACCGGCGATCTCTTCAAGGTCGACGAGGAAGGATACTTGTACTTTGCAGGTCGCGCCGACGACCTCCTGAAGGTCGGCGGGCAGTGGGTCGCGCCGCTCGAGGTCGAGGAGTGTCTCCTCGAGCACCCCGCGATCGCGGCCTGCGCCGTCATCGGCGTGGATGAGGAGGGCCTCGTGAAGACGAAGGCCTTCGTCGTCGTGCGCGCCGGCCACCGCGTCACCGCCGAGGAGGTGCAGGAGCACGTGCGCGGAAAGCTTGCGAAATACAAGTATCCACGCGTCGTCGAGCTCGTCGACGACCTCCCGAAGAACGACCGCGGCAAGGTCGACAAGAAGGCGCTCAAGGCCCGGAGCGGCACAAAACCCCCCGCGTGATACGATCGAACGACGCCCATGGTTCAGTCGGCCAAGAGCCTCGTGCATCGACATCCGGTCCCGCGCTGGAGCGAGGAGTGGCTCATTCCGGAGGAGACGGTGCCCGAGTCCCAGCCGCACGACATCGTGCTCGATCTGTTGAAGGCGCTGCTCCTCGCGTTCGTCGCGCGCACGAAGATGAACGCGCAGGTCGCGCGCAACCTCGCCGTGCGCTTCACCGCCGACAACCCGCGCGTCGGCGTCGACCCCGACCTCTGCCTCATCACCCCGCGGACGCCGGAAGGCGACGACCTCGAGAGCCTGCGCCTCTGGGAGCCGGGTCATTCGCCGCCCGCCCTCGCGATCGAGGTCGTGAGCGCGAGCAACGCGGAGAAGGACTACGTCCGTTCGCCCGAGAAGTACGCGTCATGCGGCAGCAAGGAGCTCTGGATCTTCGATCCGAAGCTCGCCGGACGAGCCACCTACGGCGGTCCACAGCGTCTCCAGGTCTGGCAGCTCAAGGACGAGACCTTCGAGCTGACCTACGCGGGCGAGGGGCCTGCGTTCTCCGCCGTCCTCGGCGCCTGGCTCCACGTCGTGGACGAGGGACGAAAGCTCCGCGTCGCCGACGATCGGGAGGGGACGACGTTCTGGCCGACGGCCGAGGAGTCGGAGCGCGCAGCGAAGGAAGCGGAGCGCGCAGCGAAGGAAGCGGCGCTCGCGCGCGTCGCGGAGCTCGAGGCGGAGCTCCGGCGGCGGTGAAGGTGTCATGAAGCTCGCGGAGCTCACCTACGAGCAAGTGGCGGAGCTCTGCGGCAGCGGCCGCGCGGTCGCGATCGTCCCCGTCGGCAGCGTCGAGCCGCACGGGCCGCACCTGCCGCTCGACACGGACACGACCATCAGCGAGACGTGCGCCGCGCGCGCGGTTCCGCGCCTCGAGGAGAAGGGGATCCCCGCCGTCGTCGCGCCGAGCGTGCCGTACGGCGTGACCGAGTACGCGTCGGGCTTCGCCGGCGCGGTCGGCGTCGCGCCGGAGGTCCTCACCGCGTTCCTCCGCTCGATCGCCGAGAAGCTCCTCGTCACCGGCTTCGCGCACGTCTGCTTCGTGAACAACCACCTCGAGCCCGCGCACGACGTCGCGGTGCGCGCGGCGGCGGAGGGGCTCTCCGCGAGCGTCGCGTGTCCGCTCACGCGGCGCTGGGGCCGCACCCTCTCCGACGAGTTCAAGCGCGGCGACTGCCACGCGGGCCGCTACGAGACGTCGCTCGTGCTCGCGGCCGGAAAGACGCCGCACGGCGACGTCGGCGCGCTCCCCACCGTCGGCCTGAGCCTCGCGACCGCGATCCGCGCCGGCAAGAAGACGTTCGCCGAGATCGGAATGGAGCGCGCGTACACGGGCGCTCCATCCGAGGCGACGGCGGCGGAGGGCGAGGACCTCTACGAGCGGCTCGTCACGATGGTCGTGACCGAGATCGAAGAGGGGCTCAAGGCGGGAGCGACGATCCCGCCCGAGCACGCGAAGAGCGAAGTCGCGACCTGATCAGCCGCCCTGGCAGGTGCCCTTGCCGTCGTACCAGGTGCACGCGCCGCAGCACTCCTGGCTGTCCTTGCACGACGCGCCGGCCGGTTTGCATGCGTTCGGCTGCGGCTCGGCGTTCGCGACACCCGGAGCCGTCGTCGCGAACGCGACGAAACCAAAGACACCAACGACCACGGCGAGAGCGAGCTTCTTCATTCGTGAATACCTCCCAGTCGACAACGACAGCAGCCGGAACTATCCCGGTCAACATATTTCGACTAGGCGCTCGTCATCCACGCGGCGTACCAGGCGGACGACAGGGCGTTACCGCGCGTTTCGACGCGACGTTGTGCGGATGTCCGCACAGTTCGTGCGGGCGAAGTGCGGAGAGGTGCACTACAGCTGTTTCCGCAAGTCGTTGAGATCGCCGAGCGAGAGGCCGCAGCCTTCGACGGAGGGCGTGACCCAGTTGAAGCCGCCGCCGGGGAGGCGCTTGCCGACGGGGAGGCCGAGCGCGCCGGCCTGATCCGGGACGAGCGGGTAGTAGGTGAGGAAGTTGAAGCACATCTCGTCGGCGGTGTTCTCACCGAACTTGATCGTCTGATCGCCCGGGTTCTTGAACACGCAGGTCGAGCGGAACACGTCGCCGGCGCTCACCTTCACGTCGATCTCGTGGTTCGCCTGGTTCTCGAAGTCGAACCGCTCTTGCGAGAACACGTCCTCTTCCGGTCCGGTGCCGCCCTTGAGGCGCTTGGTCCCGATCGACATGCCGGCCTTGTGCATGTGCGGGTTGGCGCCGAAGAACGTCGCGCCGTCGAAGCGCTCGTCGAGCTTGTAGTCGCAGGTCACGGCCTGCTCCGCGCGCGGCGGGACGTCGATCTTCACCGAGCCGAAGGCGAGGACGCCGGCGTCGTTCGGGCGGAGGTCCTCCGTCGTGCAGAGGTCGAAGCCGCTGAGGTCCTCCTGCCCCGCGAGGTTCGTCGCGTTGTTGTAGTGGAGCTGCACCACGTAGTGGGTCGTGCCCGGGTTGATCGGCATGCCCGCCTCCGCCGGCAGCTCGAACGCGGTGCCGCCCGGCGCCCACCCGGTGATGAGCTTCCACTTCGCCTGGAACGGGGTGCACGGCTGCGGGTCGGGGCTCACGCTCTTGTCCGCCTCGAGCACGAGGATGTGATGGAGGATCTTCTTGTTGTCGACGAGCGGACCGAAGCCGACGATGTGCTTCTTCTTGTCGGTGGTGACGTCGACGCCGAAGCAGACGTACTCGTCGGTCGGACCATCTTGCGCCATCTTGTACGGCGACTTCGCGACGAGCTTCATGTCGGCCTTGCAGCCGAGCTTCGGGACGTCGCTCTTCTGCGCGGCCTCGCAGCTCGCTTCCTTGCCGGCGGCGAGCCCGCCGTCGATCCAGCTGGAGAGCGTCTTCTTCTCGTCGTCGCTCAGCGCCGGCGCGGTGATCGGCGGCATCGGTCGATCCTCGTTCGCGACGCGCGCCGCCACGAGGTCGCTCACCTTCTTGCCGTTGAACTCCTTCTTCAGGTCGTCGAGCGTGACGAGGCTCGTCGACGCGCCGTAGTTGGTCTCGGCGCCGTGACAGAGCTGGCACTTCTCTTCGAGGACCTTCTTCACCGCGCACGGCAGCCCGCTCTCGTTCTTCTCGGTCGCGGCGTCACCGTCCGCGCCCGTCGCCGCGGACGGGTTGTTCCCGTCCTTGTCTCGAGCGGGATCGAAGCTGATCGGCGCGGTGCAGCCGGCGACGACGACGGCGACGAGGACGCAGACCACGGCGACGACGGCGGGGACCTTCATGACGAAGCCTCCTCACTGCAGCGCCCGCGCCACCCTCCGTCGACTGGCGTTCAATGGTTTCCGCGCCCGCGTCGTCGCCCTCCGGAGACGCCGCTGGATCTCACGGGGCGCGGGGGCGCCGGCAGCCTCCGTCTGCCGAGCACCCCGCGCCGATCGCGAAAGTTAAGTGCGCGGGTGCTTCGGGCCGGGACACCCCCGACGGCCCGAGGCGACCTGCGCATACACGCGCTCATAGCTCCGTCGCTCGAGCCACGCCATACGTAGGAACCCGTAGTCGTTCGCTGGCGGCTAGCGGCGACGAGGTCAGAGCCCAAGGAGCATGCGTACGACGTCTTCGACCGCGCGCAGCGTGACGGGCCGAACGACGCCCAAGCGCCGACCGACCCGGTCGGCCGAGATCGTTCGCACTTGTTCGCCGATCACCCAGCTTGGCACCGTGAGCCCCCCTTCCGGCGGACGCACCGCGATGCGTGAAGGGATGTTGGTGCGTTCCTTGCTCGTGATCGGCAGCACCGTAACGAGGCGGCCGGGGCCTGCGTTCCAAGTGTCCGCGCTGAGCACGAGCGCGGGCCGTCGTCCTGCTTGTTCGTGGCCACGGACAGGGTCGAGGTCGATCAACCACACTTCGCCTCGACGCGCGCTCATTCGTCGTCGAGCCCGTCCGCGCTCGTCGCGTCCCAGGCGGAAGCGTCACGCTGCTCTTCCGCCCAGGCATCGGGGTCGGCGCGGAGCGCGGCGTACCCCGCGTTCATCTGCTCGAAGAACACCTCCCGACGTAGCAGCTCCACCGCGCGACGGAGCGCCTCCGACAGCGGGATCGACTTCGCCTTCGCGATCTCGGCGAGAGCGGTATGCGCGGCAGGGTCGATGCGAACGGTCTGAGCCATCAGCTACAGATTTGTGTACACTTATGTATACGTCAAGCTGGTACCTGCGAAATCGGCGCTCGCTACGTGGAAGCACGTATGTCGCCGCGCGCGAGCGGCCATCAGGATGACTCGATGCGCGGAGCGAGCGACGAACGGCCGCCGGAGCTCGTCGAGCTGCTCGTGACCTCGCTCGACGAGCTCGCGCGCTTGACCTGCCGCGATCCGCGCGTCGAAGGTTGGATCGCGGCGCAGCGGCGCCGTCTCGATTCGCTCCGTCTGGCGATCCGCGCGGCCCGCGAGAGCGCAGGGGAGGAGGAGCGCTTGGGGGGCATCGAGCGCGACATCGCGCTCGCCGACGTCGATCGCCTCGCGCCGACGGCGGCGCGAGAATGGAGCTTGACCGACCGTCAGAGCCAAGTGCTTCGGCTCGTCGCCGAGGGGCTCTCGAACAAGGAGATCGGCACCGTCGCGCGGATGTCTCCTCGCACGGTGGAGGTGCACGTGACGGCCATCCTCCAGAAGTCTGGCGTCGACACCCGAACGCGACTGATCGCGGAGACGTGGCGCCGCCGGCGCCGCTGGGCGCGCGCCTCAGAAAGTCCCGCGGAGCCCGAAGACGTTGGTTGAGCCCGTCGCGATGAGAGGGCGCCGCCCGCGACATCCGTGGAACCCCGTATGGTCAATCGATCGACGGAGAAGTACGAGTTGGCGATGAAGAAGAAGTACCGAAATGGCAGCTTTCGTCGGCTCGCAGTCGCGGTCGTAGGTGTCGGCGCCTGGCTCGCGATCGCCGGTTCGGGTTGCTCGTCGTCGTCGGGCTCCAAGGGCGGGGTGGTGAAGGGCGTCGTCGTCCGGGACGACGGCCAGCCGCTCGAAGGCGTCGACGTATCGACCGCCGACGGCGCGACCACGACGACCAACGCGCAAGGCAAGTACACGATCAACCTCGGCGTCGGCGCGCGCCGCGTGTTGAGGTTGTCGAAGTCGGGCTACTTCACGAACGTCGTCGGCGTGACGCCGTCAGCGAAGGCAGCGACCAACCAGCGCAACGTTCTCCGCGAACGAAAGCTGCTCGGCAAGGTCGACGGCGCGACGGGCGGACTCGTCGCGTCCGACTCGAAGAACATCCAGATCGCGCTCGAGCCCGGAGCGCTCGCCCTCGAGGGGGGCGGGGCGCCGGCCGGCAGCGTGGACATCTTCGTCGCGTACGTGGATCCGACCGACGAGAGCTTCGCCGCGCAAATGCCCGGTGGCGACTTCCGCGCCCGGCGGAACCGGCCCGCAGGCACCGACGCCGGCGTGAGCATTCCGCCGATCCCCCCGCCGATCGACGCGTCGGACGAGGTGGACGCCGGCGCAGGGAGCGCCGGAGAAGAGGACGCCGCGGTGCCGGCAGCGCCTCCGG
The DNA here is from genome assembly GCA_019637155.1 of Labilithrix sp. Classification (NCBI taxonomy): domain Bacteria; kingdom Pseudomonadati; phylum Myxococcota; order Polyangiales; family Labilitrichaceae; genus Labilithrix; species Labilithrix sp. The sequence goes on from JAHBWE010000033.1 coordinate 73,709, forward strand.
AGGAGGACGACGACGGCGGAGGAGCGGATGGAGGAGATCCGTCCGACGGCGTGCTCACGTCGTTCGGCGCGCTGTTCATCGAGGCCGAGGACGAGAATCGCCGGCCCGTCGTCTTCACGCGCCCCTCGGACATCTGCGTCACGATCCCCGAAGCGATGCGCGCGAGCGCGCCTGCCACGATGCCGATCTGGGTCCTCGGGACGTCGACGGCGACGTGGGAAGAGACCACGGTGGCGGTGAAGGTCGACGACCAATACTGCTTCCAGGGCGGAGCGATGGGAGCCGTGAACTGCGACATCTTCCAGCGGGTCGCGTACGTCAAGGGCCGCGTCTGCGACAAGAACCGTGTCGTCGCGAACGCCGAGATCGTGATCACGAACCCGAACGTGAGCGGCAGCCAGCTCCGCGTCTTCACGGACGAGAGCGGCGAATACCTGGTCGCGGTGGGCTCCGGCTCCGATCTGACGGCGCAGGTGCGCCTCGCCGGCGCGGACGCCTCGCCGGCGAGCGGCGCGGCGACGCTTCAGGAGACGATCTGCGCGCTCTGTCCCGGCGAGACAACGACCGTCGACTTCGGTGTCTGCCCGGTGGGCTTCGGAGCGGACGCAGCGGACGCGGCGGAGACGAAGAGGAACGACGTCTTCGGATGCCGCGACTCGATGTGTCGCGACAACTCTGCCTTCCAGAGCACGGCGAGCGTCTGCGCGACGCAACAGGTCGCGGGCGGTGATACCCCGGAGACACGCACGATCGAGCTCGGCCGGTCTCGCGGCACGTTCACGTTCTACCACGAGGCTTACGGCAAGAAGGACCAGATGCAGGTGTTCTACGAGGGCCAGCAACTCTACGACACAGGCTGCATCTCGGGCGGGACGACCGCGACCCTCTCTTTCGCCGGTGCCGCGACGGCGATCGTGGTCGTCGTGACGCCGAACTGCGACAGCCCCGAGCTCGGCACCGCGTGGGATTTCCTGATCGGGTGTCCGCCGTGGCTTCAGCTCGGCGGCGCTACGCCCCCGGTCGGCGACGGAGGCGCGCCGGACGCCGGCGGCGGCGACGGCGGTTAGAGAGAAGCGTCAGGTGCTGCTGCAGACCGTGTTCTGACCGCTGAGGTTCAGGGTGAAGGTCTGCGTCGTGCCGCTCCACGTACCGATGGGCAGGCCCTGGGAGAGGACCAGTCCGTCGGGCTGGAGGGTGAATGACGACGCTCCAGCCGTGAGCACGCAGCTTCCGGTCGCATTCGAGAGGGTCGCGATCGACGAGGCACCGCAGAGGTACTGACCGCTGCAGACGTCGGTGAGCGTGGTCCCGGCGTTCGGCGTACCGCTGTCCGGGGTACCACCGCTCGACGACGAGGAGCTGCTCGAGGACGTGCTGCTCGACGACGAGGACGACGAGCTACCGGAGCTGCTCGTGCTCGAGCTGGAGGTGGACGATGTGGACGATGACGACGATCCCGTCGGAGGGGGCGGATCGGGCTGCTGACCGGAGCTGCTGCTGCTGGTCGGCCGGCGAGTGCCGTGCGGATCATCATAGAAGTCGCCCGGGGCCTCGCGGGTTCCGATGAGACCGATGCCGATCGGACCGTCGCCCGAACCGCATCCCGCCGAAGCTGCGACCAATCCCCCGACCGTCGCGGCCAACCACTGCACTATCGACTTGACCCTCATGCGCCGGCCGGCAGGTCAGCACGAGGATGGTCGCCTCGGCCATACGGGTTCTCCCTGATGTCGAGGCGACCCCGATAGGACTACACCCAAGATCAGCGTGAGAGCGGCCTGCAAGACATGGATCGTCGCCTTGGCACTCATGGCGTGTAGCGGCGGCAATGGTCCCGTCGGGATCGACGTGATTGGACAAAGGGAGGATCCGGGAGGCACCCGCAATGAGCCGGCAAGCGTCTCCAGCGACTCGCACACCTCTTCCAGCGGCGTCTCGTCGAGCGGGGCCGTGGCCTCGTCGAGCGGCAGCTCGGGGGATATCTCGTCGAGCGGCTCGCCTTCCCTCGAGCGCGATGCGTTTCTGGAGCGTTGCACCGGCACCTATCGCTGCACTTCGCCGACGAGCTCCCTTGCGCCGGTGACGGCGGCTCTATCGGTCGCCGCGGGCGCATGCACGGCGTACGTGGCGGAGTACGAGGTGACGGGCACACTCGAGCGTGACGGTCGCATCACCGCGAGCGACGAGGGGCTTCCCTGGACGTGGACCGTCGTCGACGGCGAGCTCGCGATCTCCTTCTCGGAAGAAGACGAGCCCGCGCGCTGCCGTTCGGTCGCGAGCCCCTGAGCCCGATAATCGGTTCGATACGAATGCGATATCCGTGTAACCCCTTATGTCATTCGTAGCCTCCTTGAGGCATCGTCCCCCCGACGCGCGAGGGAATGCGCGTTCGGAGGAGTGATTCGAGGATGAAGCGAGAGAGGATTCTTCTGGGCGTCGCGCTGTGCGCGGGGGGACTCCTCCTCCATCGGCCGGTGGCGGCGCAGATAC